>NZ_JBAUSA010001102.1:0-2176 GCF_049581465.1 Caballeronia sp.
AACAACGATGACTTGCCACTCCCCACACGCCCCAGGATGGCGATGCGTTCACCCGCTTCAATCTTGATGTTGATGTTCTTGAGAAACTCCGGCAGCTTCTGTCCGTTCGGCGACGGGTAGTGAAAACCAACACCCTTCAGTTCGATTGCACCGGTAACGACGGGGCCGTCGAGGTAATCGACTTCCGGATCGCGCTCGACGGGCTTCTTCATCAGGCCGCTGAGCGAATCGAGCGCCGCTTTGGACTGCTGGAAACGCACGGCGAGACCGGTCACTTGCGCAAGCGGAGCGAGCGCGCGGCTGGCGAGAATCACTGAACCGATCAACGCGCCTTGAGTCATCTTGCCGTCGGATATGAGATACACCCCTGCCACCACGATCATTACAGTCTCGAACTGCGTGATCCACGAGACGAAGTTCGTCGCGAGCGCTGAGAGGCGCTTGGATTTCATCGAGGTGTCGGAGGCTTTGGCCGAGAACAGTTCCCAGCGTTCCTGCATGTAGCGCTCGCCGCCTGTTGCCTTGAGCGTTTCGATACCTTCGACCGTTTCAATCAGGACACCTTGCTTCAGCGATGACTCGCGCAGGTTTTCCTTCATCGTCTTCTTGAGCGGCCACTGAATGAAGAGGCTTACACCAATAATTACCGGAACCAATGCCAGCGGGATAAAGCCGAGCGGGCCGGCGATCATGAAGATCACCGCGATGTACAGGAAGCAGAACGGCAGGTCCGAGATGGTCGCGAGCGTGGCGGACGCCACGAAATCGCGCACAGACTCAAATTCCCTCAACTGGTTGGCAAACGATCCCGACGACGCCGGCTTGTGCTCCATGCGAATGGACAGCGCCTGCTTGAAGAGCATCGCGCCCATGATCAGGTCGGCCTTCTTGCCGGCGACATCGAGTACATGTGCCCGCACGTTGCGCGAGATGAACTCGAACAGCATCGCAATTGCAACGCCGATCGCAAGCGACCATAACGTGGTGAACGCCTGGTTCGGCACCACGCGGTCATACACGTTCATGGTGAAGAAGGTGCCGGCGAGCGCGAGCACGTTGATGAGCAGCGCGGCAAGGGCTGCGCTCCAGTAATAGCGCCGATAACGCCACAGCGTGCTCAGCAGCCAGTGGCCGTTCTCTTTCGGTTCGGGCTTTCCGGCGCGCACATCGACACGGCCGACCGGCTTCACGAGCATCGCGTAACCCGTGTAGTTCGCCTTCAACTGGCTCACGCCGATCGCGACGACTTTCGAGCCCGCTTCCGGCAGCACCACGAGGTACGCGGCTTCCATTTCGTCTTGGGGCTGCACGCCTTCCTTGATTTCGGCGGCCGGCTTGATGAGCTTGACGTCGGTCGGTGAACGGCCGATCAGCACGCAGCCGCCGTGATCCTTGCGGAACAGCACGACGGGCAGGAGCATTGGCGACACTTCGTGCGGCTGACGTTCAATCACACCGACCGAGAAACCGGACTGTTCCATCGCGAGCTGTGCCTGTTTTGGCGATATGAATCGTCCCGCAGGCAAGCCCGACAACATGGACGCTTCGCTGGTCGGCTTGCCGTGGTAGGCCGCCATCCAGACGAGGCTTTGCAGCAAGGTATCGTCAACCTTCGTCGATAGCGCCAATGCGTCGCCGTCGTCTGGTTGAATGGGCGTTATTGCGCCCGGTACTTCATTTTTCATGGCATTTGACTGGTGAGCGTCCGGAGGGGAGGCTGAGCCTCCGGACCGGCCGGGGTGGATACGTCGCTCTGGACGACGCGGAACGATTCGTCGCGGAATGCATTTATTTCAGCGGGTGCATTATCTGCACCGGACTGGACGCGGAAAATCGGAAGCGTCTTAAATACAAAACCGGAAAGGAATCCGTAATTGCAACTCTGCGCACTGGGTTAATGCGATGAGTTGATTCTCGGCGTCGAGGCCTCGGAGAACCATGAGAACCGTCCTAATTAGGCGAATGCCGGACAGTGCAAATGCAGACGTTTCTCTCGAGCTGGATCAGGGACTTACGCAGGGGAAGGTGAGCAACGGCGGGGGGTTGAAGCGCGGGGACGGACGTTAAAATGGCGGCGCTTGAGGCCAGCGTTTCGGTTATTGAAAAATACTGAATTGAATTAGGAAAGCTTGATATTGACCGGCATCCCTATAAACGTCATCGAGCAGAACAGCGC
>NZ_JBAUSA010001103.1:0-7257 GCF_049581465.1 Caballeronia sp.
GGCGCCGATAGCAACAGCAGCACCGGCCGCACGCTCGTCGAACTTGATCCGTTCTCGGCGCCGTTCATCGAGCAGGACTGGCCACGCTGGAACGATGCACTCGGCGCATTGGAGCGGGACTGGTTCGCGCCCGCCCTCGCGGCGCTCGAAAACGGCTCGCTCGGCACCTTGCGCCTCACGTTATGCAGCGACACGGGCTCCGTTTCGCTCAACGTCACGCGCGGGGCGTTGCGCAAGTTCTGGCGGCGCCGGCCGCTCGCTGCATTGCTTATCGAATAGATTGAAGCTGACGAGTTGAAGCGCAAATGAACCGACCCTATCGAATGAATCACGGCCTGCCCGCATGACCCGAATCGTCACCCGCGCCCCCTCTCCCGCCGATGCCGCCGTCCTCGTGCGCCATGGCGTTCATCCCGTGATAGCGCGGCTATACGCGTCGCGTGGCGTATGTTCGCCGGACGAGATCGAGACCGAACTCAAGAAATTGCATGCACCGCTCGGCCTGAAAGGCTGCGACGAAGCCGCCGTCGTTCTCGCCGATGCGCTCGCCGCCAAGCGCCGCATGCTGGTCGTCGCCGACTACGATTGCGACGGCGCGACCGCTTGCGCCGTTGCCGTGCGTGGTTTGCGGATGTTTGGCGCGCACGTCGATTACCTGGTGCCGAACCGCTTCGAATATGGCTATGGCCTGACGCCCGAAATTGTCGCGCTGGCCGCCAGCCGCGCGGCGGGCAAGCCTGATTTGCTGATCACCGTGGATAACGGCATTGCCAGCGTGGATGGTGTGGAAGCGGCGAATGCGCTGGGTATCGACGTACTCGTCACCGATCATCATTTGCCCGGCGACCAGTTGCCGCCGGCCCGCGCGATCGTCAATCCGAACCAGCCGGGCTGCGATTTCCCGAGCAAGTGCATAGCGGGCGTGGGCGTGATGTTCTACGTGCTGCTGGCCTTGCGGGCCGAATTGCGGCGTCGCAATGCTTTCACCGATACCGCTCCCGAACCGCGTCTCGACGGCCTTCTCGACCTGGTCGCGCTCGGCACCGTGGCCGACGTGGTGAAGCTCGATCCGAACAACCGGATTCTGGTCGCACAGGGGTTGAAGCGGATTCGCGCGGGACGGATGCAGGCGGGCATTGCAGCGCTTTTTCGCGCGGCCGCGCGCGACGCGCGCACGGCATCGGGCTTCGATCTCGGCTTTGCGCTCGGGCCCCGGTTGAATGCGGCGGGCCGGCTGTCGGATATGTCGCTCGGTATTGAGTGCCTGATCACCGATGACATCGGGCGGGCCTGGGAGCTGGCGCAACAACTGGATTCGATGAATCGCGAGCGTCGCGAGATCGAGGCGGGGATGCAGGAACAGGCACTGGAAGAACTGGCGCAACTGGACCCTGCCGAGTCGGCCACGCTGACGCTGTTCAATCCGTCCTGGCACCAGGGCGTGATAGGGATTGTCGCGGGTCGGTTGAAGGAGAAGTTCCACCGGCCATCGTTCACGTTTGCTCATGCGGACGACAGCGGGGTTTTATCGAAGGGGTCCGGGCGCTCTATTCCCGGATTTCATTTGCGCGATGCGGTCGATCTTATTTCCAAGCGCGAGCCCGGAATGATCGTGAAGTTTGGCGGCCACGCGATGGCTGCGGGTATGACCATCGTTACCGCCGATATCGGGCGGTTCACGGCGGCTTTTGAAGCTGTTGGGCGGGAATGGTTGACGCGCGAGGCGTTATCGCGAGTCGTCGAAACAGATGGCGAACTCGAAGATGCTTATTTCACGCCGCAGTTTGTCGAGCTGATCGATGGCGCGGTCTGGGGGCAGGGATTTCCGGCGCCGGTGTTTTCCGGGGAGTTTGACGTGGCGTCGCAGGCGCTGGTCAAGGATAAGCATTTGAAGTTGCAGCTGCGGCGCGGGCAGCAGCGGTTCAATGCCATTTGGTTTAACCATACGGAGACGCTACCGGGGCGGGTGGTACTGGCGTATCGGCTGGTTTCGGACTCCTGGAATGGGGTCGCGCGGGTACAGATGATTGTTGAAGCGGCCGCTTAGGGTTTAGCGGACGCCGATGGGAGGTTGGGCTCACAGTCACCGCCACTAGAAGCGTCCTAAGCCCTCCCCCGACCACCACTGCTCCCTACGCTATAATTTCCCCTTCCTCAAAAAAGCCGGAAATCGATCAAATGGAAGCGGAACGTCTCAACGCAATCGAGAACCTCCTCGCCGACTTGCGCCGTCGCGCGGGCGAGCTCCGGGGGTATCTTTGACTACGACGCCAAGGCCGTACGCCTAGAAGAAGTCAACAAGGAACTCGAAGACCCGACCGTCTGGAACGACTCGAAGAATGCCCAGGCGCTGGGCCGCGAAAAAAAGCTGCTCGACAACGTCGTCACGACCATCACGGCCCTCGATAACGATCTGCGCGACACGCAAGATCTCTTCGACATGGCCCGCGAGGAAAGCGACGAAGACACGCTCGCCTCCTGCGAGGCAGACACGGCAGCGCTCGAAAAACGCGTAGAAGACATGGAGTTCCGCCGGATGTTCTCGAACCCTGCCGACCCGAATAACTGCTTTATCGATATCCAGGCCGGCGCCGGTGGCACGGAAGCGTGCGACTGGGCGGCAATGTTGATGCGCCAGTACCTGCGGTACTGTGAGCGTAAAGGCTTCAAAACCGAAGTACTGGAAGAGTCCGACGGCGACGTCGCCGGTATTAAAAGCGCGACCATCAAGGTGGAAGGCGAATACGCCTACGGCTTCCTGCGCACGGAAACGGGCGTTCACCGCCTCGTGCGCAAGTCGCCCTTCGATTCATCGGGCGGCCGCCACACGTCGTTTTCTTCCATATTCGTATATCCGGAAGTCGACGATTCCATCGAGATCGATATCAATCCCGCCGATATCCGCACGGACACCTACCGCGCATCGGGCGCGGGCGGCCAGCACATTAACAAGACCGATTCTGCCGTGCGCCTGACACACGCGCCGACCGGCATTGTCGTGCAGTGCCAGAACGACCGCTCGCAACACCGCAACCGCGCCGAAGCCATGGCCATGCTGAAAGCAAAGCTGTACGAGTTTGAAATGCGCAAGCGCCAGGTGGAACAGGACAAGCTCGAATCGAGTAAAACCGATGTGGGCTGGGGTCACCAGATCCGCTCCTACGTGCTCGATAACAGCCGTATCAAGGACCTGCGCACCAACGTGGAAATCAGCAACACGAAAGCCGTGCTCGATGGCGACCTGGATGACTTTATCGGCGCAAGCCTGAAACAGGGCGTATGAGCCAAGGCGCATGATCAAATGGCGCGGCTTCAGTAATACGCCGCCGCGCCAACCGCGTCGCGCACCGTGTTCGCTTTACTTCACAGCAATACTTCGCAGCAACATCGCGGCGGCACATCTCAGCATTGCATCGCTAAATTTGCGACCATCCGTGTGGCCTGTGTTTCGACGTTATCTTTCACGTCGCGAAACGCGAAACAGCACTGACGCAGCATCGGGCCCACGACCTAGCCGCATTCATCGCACTCAAAGCCAAACACACCATGACCGAACCGACTCAGCCGGACGCCGCTTCCGAACCGGAAGAAAACCAGATCATCGCCGAGCGCCGCGAAAAACTTCGGGCGCTGCGTGAACAAGGCATCGCGTATCCGAACGATTTTCGTCCGACGCATCACGCCGCCGCACTGCAAACCGATTTCGCCGACAAAGACAAGGAAGCGCTCGACGCCGAGCCGCTGGAAGTCGCCATCGCCGGCCGCATGATGTTGAAACGGGTGATGGGCAAGGCGAGCTTCGCGACCGTGCAGGACGGCACCGGTCAGATCCAGTTCTTCATCACGCCGGCAGATGTGGGCCAGGAAGTCTACGACGCGTTCAAGAAGTGGGATCTCGGAGACATTGTTGCGACCAAAGGCGTCCTGTTCCGCACGAACAAGGGCGAGTTGTCGGTGCGATGCAGTCAATTGCGCTTGCTGACCAAGGCGTTGCGTCCCCTCCCCGACAAATTCCACGGTCTCGCCGATCAGGAAATGCGGTATCGGCAGCGTTATGTCGACCTGATCGTGACACCGGAGACGCGCAAGACGTTCCTCGCGCGCACGAAGGCGTTTGCATCGATTCGCAACTTCATGGCGAAGGCGGATTTCATGGAAGTGGAAACGCCCATGCTGCATCCGATTCCCGGCGGCGCGGCGGCCAAGCCATTCGTCACGCACCACAACGCGCTCGACATGCAGATGTTCCTGCGTATCGCGCCGGAACTGTATTTGAAGCGGCTGGTGGTCGGCGGCTTTGAACGCGTGTTCGAGATCAACCGCAATTTCCGTAACGAAGGGGTGTCGCCGCGACACAACCCCGAGTTCACGATGATGGAGTTTTACGCCGCCTATACGGACTACAAGTGGCTGATGGATTTCACGGAAGCGCTGATCCGCGAGGCCGCCATCGACGCGCGCGGCAGCGCTGCCATCGAGTATCAGGGGCGTGAACTGGATTTGTCGAAGCCGTTTCATCGCTTGACGATCACGGCGGCCATCCAGAAATACGCGCCGCAGTACACGCACGAGCAACTCGCCGATGCCGCGTTCCTGCGCACGGAACTGAAGACGTTTGGCGTCGATGCCGGGCAACCGCAGTTCCTGAACGCCGGCGTGGGCGCGCTGCAATTGGCGCTGTTCGAGGAAACCGCCGAGTCGCAGTTGTGGGAGCCGACGTTCATCATCGACTATCCGATCGAAGTGTCGCCGCTCGCGCGGGCGTCGGATACGGAGCCAGGCATCACGGAGCGTTTCGAGTTGTTCATCACGGGCCGCGAGATCGCGAACGGCTTTTCGGAGTTGAACGATCCCGAAGATCAGGCGGCGCGCTTCCAGAAGCAGGTCGACCAGAAAGACGCCGGCGATGAAGAAGCCATGTTCTACGACGCCGATTACATTCGGGCGCTGGAGCACGGCATGCCGCCGACGGGCGGTTGCGGTATCGGTATCGACCGGCTGGTGATGCTTCTCACCGACAGCCCAAGCATTCGCGACGTGATCTTGTTCCCGCATTTGCGTCGAGAAGATTGATCGGATGGTTTGTGGTTGCAAAAAAGGCGCGAAAGCGCCTTTTTTGCGTCCGTCGACTAGATAGGGTTTGTAACTAGCGGTAAAAGCTGCTTGCTACGCGATGTGGCGGCTGCGCACCCCAGTCCTTCGAAAGGCCCGTGGAGCAAGCGTCTCCCGGGGGCATTCCGATGGGCGCGCTTCTTGCGTTGTGTAGGTACCTATAAACGTTACAAATTGTCAAACCTGACGCTTCGTTCTGTCCCACACTGGTTAACGTCATAAGGCATTGCCGTATGAGTCGTCACTCTGCCTTCAGACGGAGGTTAAAAATGGATAACAGCACTAACAACATGACCCCAAACAATTCGCCTAACCCCGGCCCCGGCGGCACGCCGCGCCAACGCAGGATTCATCCGCTGGTCGCGACTGCGGCGGGCGCCGTAATCGTCGCCAGCCTCGTAGCCACCGCAGCCGTGACAGGCCTGTTCCCGAAGGCATCAAGCTCGTCGTCGTCGAACGACCAGACCCAATCGGCTCAAGTGGCCGCGCAGCCGGCGCCAGCAACGCCCGCTCCGCAGCAACAGCCAGCCGACCAGGCACAACAGGCTCAGCCGGCGGACCAGCAATCAGTTGAGGCTCAGCAGACCCAGCAAGCGCAACTTGCGGCCCAGCAACAGGCTCAACTTCAGGCTCAACAGCAACAGCCTCAACAACAGGCTCAACAACAGCAAGCGCCGCAGCAGGCGCCGCAAGTCCAACCCGCACAACAGCCGCTACAGCCTGTTCAGGAACAAGCGCCGCGACCCGCGTATTGCGGGACATGCGGCACGGTGGAAGCTGTGTCGGCGGTGAAACACGAGGGCCACGGGACCGGCATTGGTGCGGTGGGTGGTGCGGTAGCGGGCGGTCTTATCGGAAATCAGTTTGGACGCGGGGGCGGCCGTACCGCGATGACGCTGCTCGGCGCGCTCGGCGGCGGTGTGGGCGGTAACGCGGTCGAGAAAAACCTGCGCAGCGAAACCGATTACTCGGTACGCGTGCACATGGAAAACGGCAAGACACGCTACTTCACGTACCGTCAGGCGCCACCCTTCCAGGAAGGCGAGCGTGTGCATATCGAACACGGCACGCTGGCGGCGGGTTGATCACGATTTGATCAAGATTTGATCGCGGCCCCAAAACCCGCGAAGAACGCTAAAAGCAGACCCTAAAAGCAAAACGGCGATTCCACTGGAATCGCCGTTTTGCTTTGCGCGTCGCGCACATTGACCCGAATCAATAATCCGCGTCTTCTATCCACGCCGCCTGGATCGCTTCCAGAATTTTCTCGTTCGAGCGGTCCGGTTCATCGTCGAAACCGGGAAGTTCCGTCACCCAGCGATGCAAATCCGTGAAACGCACGAACTGCGGATCGACGTCCTGATGCGCGTCGGTCAGCGCCATCGCGATATCCTGCGTGTCAGTCCACTTCATGGCGAGCGCTCCTGTCTCAATTGCCCAAACGTGGGGTCAGTGATTTTCTTTGGCGTGATTGATGGAGTAGCGCGGGATCTCGACCACCAGATCCTGATTCGCGGGCGCCATCGCCTGACATGATAACCGCGACGCCGGCTCGAGTCCCCACGCCTTGTCGAGCAGATCGTCCTCGTCTTCTTCCGACGGCACCAGCGCCTCGAAACCCTCGCGAATGATCACGTGACAGGTCGTGCAGGCGCACGATTTTTCGCACGCATGCTCGATTTCAATACCATTTTCCAACAGGTTATCGCAGATGCTTTTGGACGTGTCCGCGTCGATCACCGCGCCGTCAGGACACAATTCCACGTGGGGTAAAACGACTATCTGAGGCATGAGTCTTCCGTTCTCTATGTGTGTTGTACGCGTCGCGGCTCAAACGTCGTCGATCTTGCGACCGGCGAGCGCGCGTCGAATACTTTTGTTCATGCGGCGCGCAGCGAATTCGTCGGTGGCGCTCGCCAGTTCCTTCGTCGCCGCTTCAATTGCGTCGACGCTTTCGCCACCGGTCACTGCCGCCAGTTTCACGATCAACGCGTCGATCTGCACACGCTCGGCTTCGTCCAGCAGTTCTCCGTCGACACCCAGCGCCGCCTGCGATGCTTCCACGAGGCGCTGCGCATCGACTTGCGCCTCGCGCAGCGCGCGCGCGCGCATGTCGACTTCCGCCGTATTGAAGCTGTCCTGGAG
>NZ_JBAUSA010001104.1:0-2221 GCF_049581465.1 Caballeronia sp.
GTGTTCGGGATGCCTGAGCGCGGCGTAGCGGAACAGTGAGTGGATCGCCGCGAGGCGAGCGTTGCGGGTTCTGGTGGTGTTGCCGCGGTCGTGCTCGAGGTGCTCCAAGAACGCGCCGATCAGCGGCGCGTCTAGATCAGCGAAGTCGAGCTGGCATGGTGGTTTGCCGGTCTGCTGCTCAGCGAATCCCAACAGCAACCGGAACGCGTTGCGGTATGCGTCCAGGGTTCGCGGGCTGGCGTTCTTCTGAGTGAGCAATCTGTCAGTGAAGAACGATTGCAAGGTGGGCGCGAGCAGGCTCATGAGCACGCTCCCAACAAGCCGTTCAGACGCTCACCCGCGAGCGCGAGCAACTCGGGTGCCGCTTGCAGATACCAGTATGTATCGGCCGGGTGCGCATGCCCGAGATAGGTTGAGAGCAGCGGTAGTTGGGCATCGACATTCACCCCTGCGCGATACCAGTCGAGCAGCGTGCGCACGGCGAACGTATGTCTGAGATCGTGTGGGCGCGGTCGCCGGTGCTCGCTGCTGTCTTCCAAGCCGATGTCGCAGATGAGCTGGGGAAAGACGTAGTTGACTGCTTTGCTCGTGACCCGCGATCCTCGTGTTGAGAGGAAGAACGCTTGAGTATCCGGTTTTGGCCAGCGCCGGTCGCGTAACCGGCTGTATTCGCGAAGCGCTTCTGTGGTGCTCTCCTGCAGTGGTAGCTCGCGCTGCTTGCCCAGCTTGCCGACACGGACGTGAAGCGCGCCGTCGTTCAGGTCGACATCGCCGCGGTCAAGTCCGAGCGCCTCCCCGATCCGCAGACCGCTGGCGGCCATCAGCCCGATCAGTGTCTCGTAGGTTCTTCCGCGCAACGGGGACGGCCCGAGCGCTCGCGCCGCATCCATCAGTGCCGCTATCTCTGCCTGCGAGTACAAATACGGCGCCAAGCGGGGGCGTTTGGCTGTCAGCAGGTCCCTGGGCGGTATGTCGCTGTCGGGATCAATTGTGTTCAGGTATCTGGCGAAGCCCCGCACCATCCCGAGCCGCGCACGCCACCACTGCGGGTGTGTGCCTTTGGGCTGGGTCGCCCACGCGATCGCCAGTTCTGTCGTGATCCGCGCCGCACCCGCCTGTTCCAGAAAACCGACGAAGCTTCCCAGCAGACGATCATAATTCTCAAGCGAAAACCCGAGCTGGCGACGAACCATCAGATAATCCTTCAGAGCCGACCGCAGGGGACTCATGCTGCACCCCCCGTCGTCACCGCCATCGGCCAGGGCTGGGCGAGCTCTCGCAGCGCCACTCGATCGACCTTGGCGTAGATCACGGTTGTCGTGAGATGACGATGGCGCAGGACCTCCGCTATTTCTGACAGTGACGCGCCCGATCTCAGCATCTCCGTCGCGGCGGTATGCCGTAGCTGATGTGGACCAACTCGCGGCATGCCGACCCGGACACATGCGTCGCGCACGACCGCGTTGACCGCCATGCCAGTGAGAGCACCAGCCGGCGCGATTACGCGCAGGAACACTGTGCGGCCGGCGTCGGGTGGCCGAGGGTGTCGCAAGTACGCCGCCAGCGCTGTACCGACATCGTCTGGCAGTGGCAGGCGCTCATGATGGTTGCCCTTGCCGCGAACCAGCATTTCACCACCATGCCAATCGATATCGTCCAGGCGCAGTGCTGCGACCTCGCCAGCACGCAAACCAAGCCGGACCATCAGCATCAATATCGCGTAATCGCGCCGGCCAACCGTCCGGCGTCGGTCGCAACTGGAAAGCAGCTGGACTACCGCGGTTGCCTGCAATCCCCGTGGCAATGTGCAATCTCGCGAATCGGCGACGCTGGGCACCGCCCATGCAAGTGGCGTGGCCGTGATACCTGCAACGTGCAGATAGCGCAACAGCGGACGCATCACACCAACCAAGCGGCGTGCTCCCGCGACGCTCCGCCGCGAGCACTCCCGTACCATGAAATCGCTGACATCCGCAGCGCTCAAACACTCAAGCTCAAGGCCACGCTGCCCAACTCGCTCGCAGAGAAATAGCCGAACGTCACTCTCCAAGCGAGCAAAAGTGCGCTCCCCGCACCCACGCTCGCTCACCAAGTAACGGCGATAATCCAAAAGCAGCCGCTCCACCGGACCTTCCGGTGTTCCTGCTGCAGGTGCCGGCACGACACCGGCCGCGCGCAGATACCCGAGCGGGAGCAACATGCTCCGGGGCGAGACCCATTT
>NZ_JBAUSA010001105.1:0-4618 GCF_049581465.1 Caballeronia sp.
CAGCGACGTGATTGTCGCGGTGCGGACAGAGCAGGCCGGAGTCACGCTGAGCGATGACTGGGACGGATTTGGTCAGCGCACGACGGGTAGCGGCACGACCACGTTCAAAGACGCCGAAGTAGCGCCGCGACATATCGTGGATTTCTCGAAGCGCTTTAAATATCAGACCGCTTTCTATCAGATATTCCATCTTGCGACGCTCGCAGGCATTGCTCGCGCGGCGGAGCTTGACGCGGCGTCGGAGGTGCGGGCACGCAAGCGCATATACAGCCATGGCAACGCGCAGCATGTCAGTCAGGACGTCCAGATCCAGCAGGTGATTGGCGAAATCGCGGCGTGGGCGTTTGCAGCGCAAGCGATCGCGCTGCACGCCGCAGAGTCCGTGCAACAAGCCTACGAAGCGCATTTTTCAGACGATGCGGAAGCCGAAAAGCGCTTCAATATCGAGGCTGAAATCTCGTCGGCCAAGGGCCAGGTCGTTGTCACGGAACTGACTCTGCGCGCCGCCACGCATTTGTTCGACGCGCTCGGCGCCTCGGCGACCAGCGGTGCGACGGGGCTTGATCGGCACTGGCGAAATGCCCGTGCGGTGTCGTCTCACAATCCGACCGTGTATAAAGCAAAGCTCATTGGGGACTGGTCGATCAATCAGACGGAGCCCGTCTACGCGTGGAAGGTTGGCGCCGGACCCGGGCGGGATAAGCGGGATACATAACCCGCGTCGACGCAATCGGCACTTCATAAGCCGCCAAGGCTCGGGCAAACCCTCGGCCAGACATCATCGAGCAGAAAGCAGGTAGTATTTATTCTGCGGCAGGCCGCGGCCGGATCGAATGGAGCAGTCATCCAGCCGTCACAGAGGCAACGTTCCCTGGAGAACTGGCATGGCTAAGTGGACCCCGGATCCGACGTTCTACCCTTCCCCGCGGATGGCCATGAAGGCGCCGCACGAGACCATCGCCTACGTGGCAAGCTTCGACCCCACGCGACAGGTTCCCGACGCCATCGCGGTGGTCGACGTCGATCCCGCGTCCGCCACGTATTCGCAAGTCCTCAAGAATGTTGCAATGCCGAACACGGGCGACGAACTTCATCATTTCGGCTGGAATGCGTGCAGTTCTTGCCTGTGTCCCAACGCGCCGCATCCGCACGCCGAGCGCCGTTATCTGATCGTGCCGGGACTCCGCTCGTCGCGAATTCACATCCTCGACACCCAGCCCGACCCGCGCAATCCGTCAATCGTCCGCGTGCTCGAGCCAGAAGAAGTCGCCGAAAAGGCCGGCTATACACGGCCGCACACGGTCCATTGCGGACCTGAAGGCATCTACGTCGCGGCCCTTGCCAACGCAATGGGAGAAGCACCGGGTGGTATCTTCTTGATGGATCACGAAAATTTCGATATCCGCGGCCAGTGGGAAATTGATCGTGGTCCTCAGCAATTATCGTACGACGCGTGGTGGCACCTCGGGCATGACACGATGGTCACCAGCGAATGGGGCTTGCCGGCGACTTTTGAAAATGGCCTTGTTCCGGAGGTCTTGCTGGGCGGCCAGTACGGTCACAAGCTGCATTTCTGGGATCTGCATACGCGCAAGCACCAGCAGGAAATCGACTTCGGGGCGGAGAACCAGTTGGTGTTCGAACTGCGCCCCGCACACGATCCAACCAAGGCTTATGGGTTCGTCAATTCGGTCATTAGCCTGAAGGATCTGTCCGCGTCGATCTGGACGTGGTATCGCGACGGTGACGCCTGGGCCGTCAAGAAAATCATCGAGATTCCGGCCGAGCCCGCCGACGCCGACCTTTTACCGCCGATGCTCAAGGGCTTCGGCGCGGTCCCGCCCCTTGTCACCGATATCGACCTCTCGATGGACGACCGCTTCCTTTACGTCGCTTGCTGGGGAACCGGCGATCTTCGGCAGTACGACGTATCGGATCCTTTTTCACCCAAGCTCGTGGGCACGGTGCGAATCGGCGGCATTGTCTCGCGGGAGACGCATCCGAAAGCCGCCGGTCGCAAGCTGAACGGCGGCCCGCAAATGGTCGAAGTCAGCCGGGACGGAAAGCGCGTGTACTTCACGAATTCCCTCTATGGCGTCATCGACGAGCAGTTTTATCCCGATGGACTGAACGGCTGGATGGTCAAGCTCGATGCCCAGTCCGACGGCGGTATCGACTTCGATCCGCGCTTCCTGGTCGAATGGCCCGCAAGTCACCGGCCACATCAAGTCCGGCTCGAAGGCGGCGATTGCTCGTCGGATTCGTATTGTTACCCATGAGCCTCTTTATCGATCCGGCTTGTCCATGACGGCCTCGTGGCCTCCTGGGGTGCCCCTGTCGACCTGGCTGGTCATCGCGGGGTTAGGCGCATTCCACGGCATCAATCCGGCGATGGGATGGTTGTTCGCCGTGGCCCTCGGCTTGCACCGACGCAGCCGGCAAGCCGTCCTTCTCGCGCTCCCGCCCATCGCGCTGGGTCACGCGCTGTCTATTGCGATCATGGCAACGAGCGTGTTCACGCTGAGCACGTTTATCGACAGCCGCTATATACGCATTGCTAGCGGTTGCGCACTGATTGCGTGGGGCGTCTATCACCTCCGGTACGGCCATCGGCACCGGGTTCGGGTCGGCATGATGACCGGCTTCACCGGTCTCGTTGTCTGGTCGTTCCTAATGGCGAGCGCGCACGGCGCCGGGCTGATGCTGACTCCTGCTCTGATCCCCTTGTGCCAGACAGCCGCCACCGGGCTAACCGGCCCCCTGCTGGCGTCGCTTGCCGCAGTGGGCTTGCATACGCTAGCAACGTTGGTCGTGACTGGGACGGTCGCCATGCTGGTCTACGAATGGCTCGGCGTCGGGGTGTTAAGGCGCGGCTGGATCAACTTCGACCGAGTCTGGCTTTGCGGACTGTTTGGAACGGGCGCCTGGCTGATCGCTGCTGCTTGAAATCAGATCAAGCCAGTGCTCCTTGCGCGCGATTTTTCTTTTGCAGTCTCCTGCGGGTTTGCTTGTTCCTATTGGTTGTTTCCATTGAACCTCCATCGTCGGTAGCCTCTACACATGCCTAGGACGGCAGGTTTAATGGAGGTAAAACGAGCATGAATTACAAGGGTTTTGAAGTAGCGCCGGTCGCACAACCGCTACCCAGCGGCTTATTTGCCGCCAACCTCGTCATTGAAGACGACACTTCGCCGCTCAAGCGCGCGTACACATTCGACGCACTCGATTATTTCTTTGAATCCGACCACGCGATCGCTTACGCGTCGCGTTGGGCGCGCATGTGGATCGACGAACGGCAAGGTCTGCTTGTTCGCCGCTCACCAACAGCCCGAGATCGTCTGTCTCGGAAGAGTTTTGTTTCAGCGCATCTGCGATAGACGTGGAGAGTGCAAGTTGCCCCCGCAACCGCTGTGCTGCAGTAATCTGTGGTGGTGGCGTGTTCCCGGTTGACTGTTTAAGCAGATTGAACATCGCTTGCAGTTGGGTCCGAAGTTCCTCATCACTCTCCGTTTCCAGTGAGAGATAGCGCGACATAATGACTTGGAGATTCTTGGCGCCACCACAATCCGGCGGCGCGCTGTCAAGAGCGCGTGTTGACATGCCCATCAGCTGTTCGCGGTCTTCCTGTGAAATTCGCTGCATTCCGTCCAGCATGCCCAATGCGTGCGACAAGGCCAATGTGCTCGCGGCAGCTGGATCAGTCGTATCCGGCGAGCGTGAGAAATGAAATAACTGAGATGTATCTGAAATTCATGGATTAAGGCTGAAAAAAACTTTGGACAAACCAATGCGACATTCCGGCTTGCGCCTGGCGCGTTTCCCTTACAGTGCGATTACGGATTGTCGACGATCTACGCACCGATGTCGACTGGCCGCTTTTGGCGGACCATCGCCCGATGCCGCCGGTGGCACCGGATCGCACTGCCGCCCGGTTCAGCCCGAAACGGTCATCGCCTTGCCGGTTTCAGCGCGACCTTTTATTTGCAGAATTGGTACGCATGTGCGGGAAGCGTATTCGGAGTCCTGATTGAAAGCTAGTCAGCCGACTTTTCGTACAGTGACCAGACATAGCCGCCGGGTTCCGGTTCCGGGTACAGTCCTACGCGGATGAAGCCCAGCGACTCGTAGTAGCCGCATAGCTTCGCGTTGTGGGCGGCGCAGTCGAGTCGAACAAGACGCCGGTTCAAGGCGCTCATCTTGTTAGCGCACCAATCAAGCATGAAGTTGCCGAGTCCACGTCCGTTAAAGCCTTTCCGCACACAAAGCCCATGAACATAACCGGCGATCGGTTCTTGAGGTCCCCAGTGCCTTTCATCGTCTAGATCGAGCACAAACGTTCCGACCGACGTACCATCCAGCTCAACGACATACACCTCTCTTTGCGAGACATTGTTTCGTACCCACGTCTCGGAAAATCCGTCCCCTTCCTTGCCCCACGCACAATCGCCATGAGCCACCTTCTTCGCATGCGCATCGTTCCGGATCTGTATAAGAACCGGAACGTCCTCTACCGTCGCTCTGCGGATGCTTTTCGAGGTCATCGCTCATATCTCCGTTGACTTGCCCGAACCCATGATGCCCTCGATGATAACCAGCCGATGGGCAGGGATTCCTGGAC
>NZ_JBAUSA010001106.1:0-3249 GCF_049581465.1 Caballeronia sp.
CATGGGGCCCGCCCCGAGGTAGACGAAATGGGAGCGGCCACGCAACGCCCCAGCAAGCAGTGACTCCAACTGCTTCATCGCAGCCTTTGCATCTTCCGCGACCCGCTGTTCCACGGTAATGCCAGCCATACGCAGTCCCATAAGCAGCATCAGGCTTGCCGACGATGTCATCACAATGCCTTCGTCCGGATGCGTCTTGGCGAAGACCACCGTATCGGCGTGCCGGGTAACGCTGCTGTTCGCTTCGCACGTGATCGCGGTCGTTTTAAGCCCGGCAGCGCGACTGACTTGAAGCGCCTGGACCGTTTCACTCGATTCGCCGCTTCGCGATAACGCGATTACGTGGACGCCCACATCATTTGCCACGTAAGCGTGCCGATGCCGTGCCCACTCCCCTCCTGGCACCGCGATGGCGCGCAGCCCCTTCAGGTTGAAGGACGCCGCGATCGTTTGAGCCAGGTGGTAAGAGGTGCCGCAACCCACCACGACGAAATTCGTTTGCGACTTTTCTAACGACGGCACGACTAGTGCGGCAGGCCAGAATTGGAACTGTTCTTGGATCACGCGTTCGGTAACATTCATTTTCAGGTATTCCTTTCGTAGACGAATCACTTGCCTGATCCGGCCATCAGACCTTCAACAAGATAGCGGTTGAGAAAAAGTACGACGATGATCGGAGGAATGATGGCAAGAACGCCTGCCGCGTTCATGAGGCCGTAATCGACATAGTTCCTGCTGACGAACTCAGGGATGAGTACCGTCAATGGTTTGGTTGCGAGTGTCGGCGAGAAAACGAGTGGAATCATGAACTGCCCCCAAGCGCTGAGGAACGTCAGGATTGCACTTGCGATCAGACCGGGTGCGGCCAGTGGAAGGACTATCCGGCATAGCGTGTAGGTCCGGCTCGCGCCGTCCATCCACGCCGCTTCCTCAAGCGACAGCGGCAGCGACTGGTACACGCTGCGCATTAGCCACAGGGCGAGCGGCAAGAACGCCGACACGTAGACCAGGGTCACGCCCAAGTACGTATCGATAAGCTTTAGCGACACCATCAGTCGGTACAGCGGAATCATTACCGTGTAGGCCGGAATCGCGAGCGAGCCTACAACCAGCACGAAGATGAGGTTCCGGCCGGGAAATGTGAGGCGGACGAATGCGTAGGCTCCAAATGCAGCAAGGGCTACGGTAACGGCCGTCGCCACGACGGACGTAATAAGGCTGTTGACGAGTGCGCGGCTAAATTGCGGCCACACTGACTGCACTTCATCGCCCTGGTACGAGCTCGTGGCGCCGAGCAGCTTTGCATAATGTTCGAATGTAATGTGAGGCGGAAAGAAATGCGGCGATGGTGAGACCAGATCGGTGGGCGCGGTAAAGCTTGTCACGAGCGCCCAATAAACCGGGCCCAGGGACCATACCAGCAACAGCAGTGCCGCACCAAGCAATCCGAAACGAGCAATAAGTGAGCGACGCATCAGTCATACCTCGTTTCGCGATAAACGCGCAGGACATACACCAGCGACGTGAGCAGCGACGCGAACATCACGAGCACCGATAACGCCATACCATAAGAGAACCGCAGATTCTGGAACGCCGACATATAGACTTCCACAAGAACCGGGCGAGTATCGAGACTCGATCCGGTAAGGATCCACGCTTCGTCAAACAAGTTGAACGCGAATACCGTGGATTGACTAAGCGCAATGGCAAGTCCTCCGGCGATCAGTGGAAGCGTCACTTTGACAAACGATCGGATCGGACCGGCGCCGTCTAGCCGAGCAGCTTGATATAGCTCAGCCGGTATGCTTTGCAGCGACGCCAACAGGATCACGACTGTCAGCGGCATCATTCGCCAGACGTGGACTAGCGCGACAAGCAGTAAAGCCGTGGTGCGATCGTTGAACCACACGTGATAGGCGCTTATCAATCCCGTCGTCTTCAAGACGGCATTCAAAAGGCCGTAGCTCGGGTTGTAGATCCACAACCAGACGATCGCATTCACGACCGGCGGTAACGCCCAGGGCAAAACCACGGCGGCAAGCAACCATCGCCTGCCAAAAGTGATTTTGTTGAGCAGTAGTGCCGCACCTAGCCCTCCGAGCGTTTCGAGTACCACGGCGAACACGACATAGGCCAGTGTATTGATCCAGGCATGCTGAACGTTCGGATCGCTCATCCAGCTCCAGTAATGCGCAAGACCGATGAACGGTGTCCCTGGACGCATGGGCTCAACCCTATGCACGCTGTCCCATAGCGTTACCAATACGGGTACGAAGACGAACGCGGCCATGATGAGCACGATCGGTGCCGCCAGGATCAGGCCGAGCCAGCGATCGCCGTTGTACGTAACTGGCTTTTCACCTGAACTCGCTACGACTTTGGGTATTACGGCGTCAGAATTCATCACTGCGTGTCCTTACGGCGGGATCATTGCTTTCTGGCATCGGCGGCCTGGGCGGCAATCTGTTTAATGGCTGCATCGACGGTCAATTGTCCTTTTGCAGCCTGGTTAATCGCGGTGGATACCGCACTGCTGAACTCCGGGTACCACGCGGGCGTGCCTTGTTTGAAGAGTGGCTCCACCACGGCCGCTTGCGCCAGCAAGACCTTTCCGCTGGCGAGCTTGCCCTGCGCATCAAGGGTTTTGAGCACGCTGGTACGCGTAGGCAGGTTGCCAAGTGCTGTGTAACTTTCCAGTTGGTTCTCCGGAGCTACAAACCAGCGAATGAAAACTTCCGCCGCCTTCTTGTGTGTGGATGCAGCAGGAATGCCGACCGCCTCGGGGAGACCAAATGTCCGGGTTTTTCCAGATGCTGTAGGCATGAGCGCCCCTTCGACCGAGGCCGCGACCTTCGATTTAGAGGGGTCGGTATAGACCGCGAGATTGCCAGCCCAACCCGCTACATCAAAACTCGCCTGGCCGCCTTTGAACAGCTCCTGAACTTCGACGTCCTTAAGACCGGTGGAAGCCGGATCAATGAGGCCGGCCTTAAGCGCATTTATTTCCCAAGCCAAGGCTTTGTAACCTGGCGAATCCGGCGAAACAAACAATGGGTCGAGATTGGCGTCGAAAAGGTCGCCCCCGAAAGCCTTCGTCAAGAGATACCAGGCAGTAGCGGTCCCCTCGGTCGCCGACAACGGAAGCGCGATTGGATACTTGACAATGCCCTTCGCTTTAATCGCGGTTGCGTCAGCCGTCAACTCTGCGAGCGTCTTCGGGGGTTGTTCAATACCGGCCTTTTTCAGGTG
>NZ_JBAUSA010001107.1:0-1874 GCF_049581465.1 Caballeronia sp.
CTTGTTACTGGTGCTGATCGGCGGGCTAGGGTTGTACGGCATGCACCAGACGAATCTCGCCTACACCGACACCTTCACGAATCAGATGCCGAGCGCGGTTGCGATCGAAAGCGCGGAGCTGTACGCGGCGCGCGAGCGTCTGGTGTTCGATCGTGCGGCGCTCGCCGCCGGTACGCCGGAGTCGGCGGCGACCCTGGAGCGCGGCCCGATCATGCGGCAGCGTTCCAATGACTACTGGGCAAAGTACGTCGCCCTGCCGATGGCCGACGGCGAAAAGGCACTTGCCGACACGTCCTACGCCAAGCGAATGGCGCTTCAAAAGGTGATCGACGAGGGCTACGAAGCCGTCAAGGCGAACGACCAGCCGCACATGCTCGCCACGTCGAACGCGATGCAGGCCGCGTTCACCGAACTTGCCACTGCCGACGAAGCCCTGAGCAAGCTCCAGTTCGACCAGGGCCAGATGGGCTACGAGGCGGCGCAAAGTGCCGACGCTACGTTCCGCATCATCAGCATCGCCGCAATCCTGCTTGGCCTGGCCGCCGCCGGGTATTCGTGGTTCGCGTTGCGCCGTGCGATCGGCCGTCCGCTCGACGAAGCGCTGCGCCATTTTGAGTCCATCGCCGCCGGCGACCTGCGCCACCCGGTCAACGCGACTTCACGCGACGAAATGGGCCTCCTGATGCAAGGTCTTGCCAAGATGCAGGCGAGCCTCGTGACCACGGTCCGCACCGTTCGTTCGGGCAGTGAATCGATCGCTTCAGCGACCAAGCAGATTGCGGCGGGCAATATCGATTTGTCGTCGCGCACGGAAGAACAGGCATCGGCGCTTCAGGAAACGGCGTCGAGCATGGACGAGTTGACCGGCACCGTGAAGCAGAACGCCGACAATGCCCGCCAGGCGAGTTCGCTTGCTGCAAACGCGTCGGAGATCGCCAACAAGGGGAGCCGCGTGGTGTCGCAGGTCGTCGGCACGATGGGCGAGATCAACCAGAGTTCGGCGAAGATCGCGGACATCATCACGATCATCGAAGGTATCGCGTTCCAGACCAACATCCTGGCGCTCAACGCGGCAGTGGAAGCGGCGCGGGCCGGGGAAGAAGGGCGCGGTTTCGCGGTCGTGGCCGGCGAAGTGCGCTCGTTGGCGCAACGCTCGTCTGCGGCGGCCAAGGAGATCAAGGGCCTTATCGATACCTCGGTGGAGCGCGTGCAATCGGGCACGTCCCTCGTCGACGAAGCGGGCCGCACGATGACTGAGATCATCGGTGCCGTGCAACGTGTGACCGACATCATGGGCGAGATCGCGGCGGCGTCGGAAGAGCAGAGCAGCGGGATCGAGCAGGTGGCGCGCGCAGTGACGCAAATGGACGAAGTCACGCAGCAGAATGCGGCGCTGGTCGAGGAAGCGGCGGCTGCGGCGCAATCGCTGGAAGACCAGGCGTCGAAGTTGCGTCAAGCTGTTGCAGTGTTTCAGCTTGATGAGCGCGGAGTGGCCGTGGCGAGCCCTGAAAGGGCCGTGGTGGCGTCCGTCGCTGTCAAACGCCCAAAGGTGTCATCGGCGATTGCTGCGCGCGTGGCGCCCGTGGTTAGAGCGCCGCTTGTACGCCCGGCACCGGTCGTTGCGTCTGCTGCTCCTGCGAATAGTGGGGATTGGGAAACGTTCTGAGCGCGGGGTTTGGGCGGTTCTGCTAGCGGCGAGTGTGAGGCGAGGACGGAGTCCTCCTGCGCGCCGCAGCGGCCGGCTTAAATTGTATTTTCTTGCTTATTACTGTTAGCCCCTATCCGGGGCGGGACTTCATTTCTTTGCAAACGCGCAAAGAAACGAAGCAAAGAAACGCGTTCAAACCGCGAATACCTAAGTGTCGTCGTTGCTC
>NZ_JBAUSA010001108.1:0-1647 GCF_049581465.1 Caballeronia sp.
TTCCTTGTGACGAGCAGTGATTCAGATCACGCGAAAGCAGCCGCGAAGCAGCTAGGCGCGATCTTGTCTGCAAGTCATGCATTCGGCTCGGTGACGGCGCAATTGCCGCCTTTCGATTTGTCGCAGATCGGTGGGCTTTACATGCCGTATCGATTCGGCCTGCTTACGCCGCAGACTCGCTCGGCACTCCTGAGCGGCTCGTGGTCGTTGAACGACGCCCTCGCGAAACGCCTGTACAGCCCGCTGCGCGGCGGCCTTGCTACCCCACTCGCCGACGATCCGTTCGGCTGGCTCGAACAGTTTCTCGGCCAACTGCCGCTCGCGACGTCCAATCTGGACATAGAAGACGGCTTGCTGGTCGCCCATCGCGGCGCGCAGACCCAAGTGCTCGTCACCGCGACGTTGCCCGGCTCTGCGTATGAATCCAGCACGCAGCAAGCGGTTCTCGCTGCGGTCGCGGGTGGCGAAGCCGCTCTCAAGCAAACTTTCCCCGATGTCAGGCTCGACCGGACCGGCGCGGTTTTTTACGCGCAAGCTGCTCGTGCGGCTTCGGAACGCGAAGTGCATCTGATCGGAATGGTGTCCTTGTACGGGATCGGACTGCTGATGCTGTGGGTGCTGCGCTCGCCGCGCCTGCTCGTGCTCGGCTTCGTTTCTACGGCACTCGGGATCGTCTGCGCGCTGGCCTTCACCCTGCTCGTGTTTGGCAAGCTGCACCTGCTCACACTCGTATTCGGCGCAAGCCTCATAGGCGAGGCGGTCGATTATTCGATCCAGTATTTTGTGGTCTATCTCGGCAGTGGGCGCGACTGGGATGCGCAACGCGGCGTGCGCGCAGTCCGTCCCGCGCTGAGCGTCGCGCTCGCGACCAGTTTGCTCGGTTACGCGATTCTTGCCTGGGTGCCGTTTCCTGCGCTCAAGCAGATAGCATGCTTTGCCATGGCGGGGATCGTTACCGCGTTCGCCTCCGTGCTATGGCTGTTGCCATCGATGCTCGTAAAACCGCCCAAACGCACGCCGAAGCGGACCTTCGCGTTTGCGGCACGTTTGCTTGGCGGGTGGCATCGTGTGATCGGCGGACCGCACACATGGGCCGTCGCGGGCCTGTTGTTGATAGCGGCCGTGCCGGGGTGGCTGCGCCTCACGAGCGATGACGACATTCACCTCCTGATCCAGCGCGATCCTTCGCTCGTCTCACAGGAGCAAAAAATTCGCGACGCGGTCGGTATCGACGACAGCATGCAGTTCTTCGTGGTGCGCGGCGAGACGCCCGAGATCGTGTTGCAGCGCGCCGAAGCGCTCGGCGCGAAGTTGGATGCATTGAAAGGTGCGGACAAGCTAAGCAGTTGGCAATCGCCGGCGTCGTTCGTGCCGTCGGCGAAACGGCAGGGCGAAGATCGCGCGCTGCTTCAAAAGCGCGTCTTCGACGACCCGTCCAAGCTGCGCGCGTCGCTTGTCCAAGCCGGGTTTCGCGACGAAATCGCCGATGCGTGGATTGCGGCGCAAGCGAAGTCAGAAAGCCCGGTTCTGACCATTAGCGCGTGGCTTAACGCACCGTGGTCTCAGCCGTGGCGTCACTTGTGGCTCGGCCGAGTCGATTCAAGCACGCGCATCTATGCTGCCGTCGTCATGCCGCAGGGCGTCACG
>NZ_JBAUSA010001109.1:0-2218 GCF_049581465.1 Caballeronia sp.
GCGGTGGAGCTGGCTGCGCTGGAACCTTTGTGGTGGTGGCCGTGGTGCTTGACTTCAGTCGGCGACTTGGCTTGGGCTTGCGCTGTGCTTTGCACTGCCTGTTGTGCAATGGTACTGCTGCTGGACGAGATGGGAGAAATCGACATGAGCTTTTCCTGGTACCTGGGATGACGGCTTGGCCCGCGTTGCTAAAAATCCGAGCGGGGTAAGTTTTGACGAATCACTGCAAAAGAGATGCTTTCATCTTGGGAACCTGGCCCGTTCTAACTGACAGCGAGTGCGAATTTCGCGCTGCCCCGAGGCTTCAGCCCGTGCCGTCCCAAACTAGGCGGGATCGATGACTCATGGTATGACCTAAGCAAGACGACCCTCTCCTGCTGTCGTTAACGCCGTTGTCAGCGAATGTCTTGATAGGTGTTAACCCTTCAACTCTTGACAATTACTTTTTGATTGTACGGAGCTAACAATTGCACGATGCCATAGGGTGCCAAAAAACGGGCTCTCACTGCGTCCATGAAGGAAGCAAGCTGCGCCGCGTACCCGTCCTGAAAGAGGTCCGTGTTATGCCAAGTGGTGGCATTGATCCGGTTGCCTTCGCCGACCTGCGCATGATAAAGGTCCAGATTAAGACGAAGATGCGGACTACTGACCGCTTCGACCAGCGCGAGCGTATCGGCTGCGCGCGCAAATGGCACGCCGGGATGGTCTACCTCGGTGTTCAGGTTCTCAAGACAGAACGTAACACCCGCACGCTGCCCGAGCTCCGCCACCTTCGCCAGCGTGCTGCAAGCCAAATCGCGCCCGATACAACCGGCACCGGCTTCACAGGCATGCCGGTCGCATCCAGCCCAGTGCGGACCGGAGCAGTCAGGCGGCAATCGAGAAGAAACGCGTGTTAGCCGGCGGCACCCCCACCGATCCCGGCGCATAAGCATGCGGCTTGTAGGGATCGAGGGGGGGGCCGAAGCCGATTTAGACCATACCGGACATCACCGTGTAGATACGGTGTTCCGGAAGGTACGCGGCATCAGCCTGATCGCACCACCTGCGGTCCCGACTCGCTAGGAACCTTTGGTGGTGACCCGCATTGCCGCCTCCCCTGGATTACTTCATCTTCGTCAGCATAGCCAAAGCGACTGCCTTGGCCGACTGTGGGTTCTGGCCGGAGATCACTTCGCGGTCTTCAACCACGTTCACGCTCCATGGCTTGGCTTCGACGAAGTTAGCGCCGGCTGCCACCAAGCCGTCTTGCGGAAACAGTTTCATGTGGCCGCCGCCCAGGAAGCCTTTGGCCTGCTCTTCTTCCGCGTCGGTGAAGGCGGTTACTTTGTATCCCTTGTAAATCCAGTTGGCTGGCGCTGCAGGCTGTTTGCCCGATTCCAGCGCGGTGACAAAGCCGCGCGAATCTGGCACTGCCGACACCATGGCGATGGTGCCGTGGCAGGTGAAGCCGGTGACCTTGCCGTTGTCATGGAAGTTGGTCAGCAGCTCGCCCAGTTGCTTGTCCTTCAGCAGCTCCTGCATCGGGATGTGGCCGCCCGGTACGAACACGGCGTCGAACTTGTCGTAGCCGATTTTCTTGACCTGCGCGAAGCTGATCGCGGGCGTGTCGGTCTTCGAGGTCAGCTTCAGCGTCGCCAGCAGCGCGAGACTTTCCTGACGCGCCTTTTCATCGCCGCCCCAGAAGTTCACATCGTTCGATTTCTGGTCCGCGGTGGGCGCCTTGCCGCTGGGAGTGGCAAATACGACGGTTTGGCCTGCATCGACGAAGGCCTGGACCGGTTCCATCAATTCGTTCAGGAAGAAGCCAGTTTGCATGACCTTGCCGTCTTGCAGGTTCAGTTGGTCCTGATCCGACAGCACGACCAGCACCGTGCCTGCGTGAGCGAAGGTAGCAGCAGCGGCGAGCAGGCCGGCAATGATGGTTTTTTTCATTCTATTCTCGAGGGTGGCGGATTGAGTGGCGCCATCTTATTGTTCGAGAAGCCAGCGATAAATGCCCTGAAGGGGATTTCACTTGTTCCATCGTGGAACTACATACCGTTATTTCCTTACTGAAAAGCGTTCTAATCTCACTCATTCAAGAGTCAGAGCCGACAGTGGGCGAGCTCGCACCGCCCGCCTCACCCGTTTGTGCGGGCGCCGCCGGCTGGCTCACCGGATGCCGTGGGTCATGCAGGTCGCTCGCCGCCCAACCGCCACCGAGGTCGCCGAACAG
>NZ_JBAUSA010001110.1:0-4285 GCF_049581465.1 Caballeronia sp.
TGAGTCACCTGGAAATTATTGGCTCTATCGTTGCTATGCTAAATAAGGGCGGGAAGGGCCAGCTTGCGGAAGCTGTCGAATCCGAGGCTGAGCTGTATCGGTCTCTCACCGGCGGGGGCAACGATTCCCATACAACGGCGCTGCTTTATGGCGGTGGACCCGCGTTGACCAATTCGGCCGGCGTACCCTGGACCGCGGCTTACATCGACACGATCGGCGAACCGACGGCCGATCTGCGCTCGAACATCGCGGCAGAGGCCCGGGCGAAAATTGTTTACGAGCGGCTGATCAATGTCACAGACGATCCGGGCATCCAGGAGGCGCTGGGCTTTCTGATGACGCGCGAAATCGCCCACCAGAAGTCCTTCGAAAAAGCGCTGCACTCGATCCAACCGAACTTTCCGCAGGGCAAGTTACCGGGCGTGCCCGAGTTCACGAGCGTCTACTACAACATGTCGAAGGGCGAAGATATCCGCGGCCCGTGGAACGAAGGCGGCGACTGGAAGTTCGTTGAAGATCCGCAGCCGGCGGTAGATGGTGGCGACGGACTCGCAACAGTTGGCGTAACTGAGGCCGATATCGAGGTCCTGCAGGCGATGGCATCCCGTACGGCTTCAGACGTCAACGCTGATCCGACAACCGGCGCGGACCTCGGCGCAGGTTTGGCGACTGCAGCTAAGTAAGATCGATCGCATAGTAGCTGCATGAGATCTCGCTCGAAAGATGGCCCGCCTATCGGGCCATCCGACTCTCACCGCGACAACACGTTGCCGACAAGCACGGCATTGAATGCTTAACCATTGCTTATCGAAGACACTAGCGACCAGGCGTGGGTGACTTATGTTCCGCGTGGGTCGCCACTCTCTCGCGCAGCATTTCTTCCTCTACCACCCACGGGCCGGTGGTCAAGATTCCTAAGTGCAAGCTTCCCTCGAACCGCCTTCTACCCATAGCGCGTAGGTGCGATCGGGTTTCGCCCTTCTTTGATTCCCGATCCACGGCTCACCTCCAGATACAAGAACGATAGCCCAGTGATGGTCGGTCAGGGAAAGCGCCGCCTGCGAACTGCTGTAGATCGCAAGGGCTAATATTGTCAGCCGGGTATTGAAGGTTATGGCATATCGATTGCTCTAACGAAGGGCCAGTAGGTTGTTCTACCCCGAACCCGGTGCGCAGGGTCTTGCGTATGTGCATCCAACCCATTTCTAACTGAGTAGTCGACACACCATGGATTTCGAATCGTTCGCAGCGTCGCCGCGCATTACAACGATGATCAAGCTAGATCACACCCATGTACTAGCAGCTTTTCATCGATATCGAACGGACGCGCCGCATTGGCGCAAGGCGGCAATCGTCAACACTATCTGTGCCGCCCTCGAGATTCATGCGCAGCTCGAGGAAGAAATCTTCTATCCTGCGCTTCGCGCTGCAAACCCGACCGCGATAACGCTCGACAAAAGCGTCCCGGAACATGATGCGATGCGTGAAAGCATCGCGAAGCTCCGGGCGACGGAGCCCGACTCAACCGCTTACGATGACACGCTGATGGAGCTGATGCGCGAAGTACTCCATCACGTAGCTGATGAGGAAACCATCTTGCTGCCGATGGCCGAACAAAGCCTTGGGCACGACCTTCGGCGCTTGGGCGCTAGGATGAACACTCGCCGGGCGCAGCTCGTCGCCAGCCGTCCGGCCGAGCTAGCAATCAATAGCGCTGGAGCATTTCCCGTTCTTACATTGTCGCTGGTGGGCGCGGCGGCACTAGCGCTGGTTTCGGCTTTGCGCGCCCGCACGCGCCCACCGCGCCATTTCCAATGAAATCAGCCTTCATTTTTGATCTCGATGGCACCCTCATTGACAGCGTCTACCAACACGTGATCGCGTGGAGCGAAGCGCTGACGAGCGAAGGGCTGAGCCTACCTGTCTCCAAAATCCACCGCAAGATCGGCATGAGCGGCGAGCTGTTTGCGAAGCAGCTCCTGCGCGAAATCGGTGGCGACATCGACCTAGAGCGCGTTAAGCGCGTCAAAAAAGGCCAGAGTGAAGCGTTCGACCGGTTGAATGGCCAGATTCAGCCGCTTCCAGGCGCCCGTGCGCTCCTCCTTGCATTAACCGGGGCTCAAATACCGTGGGCGATCGCTACGAGCGGCAGCCCCGAAGCGACCTCCTCGAGCTTGGAAAAGCTCGGCCTAGATTCATCGCAAACGATGGTGCTCACGGGTGATGATGTCGAGCACGGCAAACCCGAACCAGATCTCTTCCTGGCGACCGCCGAGCGCCTTGGCGTTCCGATTGAGCGCGTGTACATCGTTGGCGACAGCGTATGGGACCTGCTCGGGGCGCGTCGATGCCATGCGTTGGGAGTAGGACTGAGATCAGGCGGCGTTGGCGACGAGGAACTCCAGAGAGCCGGCGCGATTCGTGTGTACGAGGATCCCGCCGATCTACTGGACCATTTGGATGAGCTGGCGACGCATCCGAAATAACGGCCTTATCCGAAGGCAAGCCTCGAGGAGCAGTGGGGGCCGGCAACAGCGTACATGTGGGGAGGGATTCGGGGCACTTCATCGAGTACCCCACTTTTTTGTCGCGAAGGCACGGAGCTCAAGCCTTGCTAGACCGCTGACGCTCGTCGCTTCGTGGTTTTCCATCCCTTCATACGCCTCGGAACATCCGATCATTTACATCATCGCCGCGCTGCTCGAGCGGTGCTACACCGCCAACTTCCAAACGAGAACATTGGATACTGCGGGGCCGCCCAGCGTTTCACGAAAGCGGTCTCTGCAAACAGACACCACCTCATTGGATTTTCCGTCGTTTCGTGAAGGTAGCAACGCCACGTCGGACACCGACGTGGCTCCCGCGCCGGCACGACCGTTCAATGTCACGTCGGCCAGCGATTGCGACGGGGCCATCACCGCTCTTCGTGTCCGCTACGGCTTGAGGACAACCTTGATGCAGCCGTCCTCCTTGTCGCGGAATGTCTTATACATGCCCGGTCCATCTTCCAGCGGAACCGTGTGGGTGATCACAAATGATGGATCGATCTGGCCCTCCTGAATTCGATGTAGTAAATCGTCTGTCCATCGATTCACATTCGTCTGACCCATTTTCCATGTCAACCCTTTGTTCATCGAGGCGCCAAACGGTATCTTGTCGATCAAGCCGCCATAGACACCTGGCACGGACAGGATGCCCGCAGGACGGCATACGTAAATCATTTCTCTCAGTACGTGAGGGCGATCGCTCTCCAGCATGACGGCCTGTTTGACGCGGTCATACATGGCATCAAACGATCGAGTGGCATGAGATTCCATGCCCACCGCATCAATACATTTCTCCGGACCCTTACCATTGGTCAATTCTTTCAAGCGGTCAAGCACGCTTTCCTCTCCAAAGTTAATTGTGATTGCGCCGCCCTCCCTTGCCATCGCGAGCCGTTCGGGCACCCGGTCGATCACTACAACCTGCTTCGCCCCGAGCAGCACAGCACTGCGGATCGCCATCTGACCAACCGGTCCGGCACCCCATATCGCGACGGTATCATCGGGCTGGATATCGCAATTGACCGCCGCCTGCCAGCCAGTCGGGAAAATATCGCCCAAAAACAAGACCTGCTCGTCAGTCAGACCATCGGGGATTTTCACGTGGGTGGTGTCGGCCATCGGTACGCGAACGTATTCGGCTTGCCCTCCGGCGTACCCACCGGTCAAATGGGAGTACCCAAAAAGCCCGGCCGTCGTGTGGCCAAACACTTTTTCGGCCTTCTCCTTGTTGCGATTGCTTCGCTCGCAGACAGAGAAGTTTCCGCGCTTGCACTGGTCGCACTCACCGCAGAATATGGTAAAGGGAATGACGACCCGATCGCCTACCCCGAGCACTTGGTTATCCTTACCGACCTCGACTACTTCTCCCATGAATTCATGGCCCATAATGTCGCCACTTTCCATAGTCGGCATGAAGCCATCAAACAAATGCAGATCCGACCCGCAAATCGCGCAGGTCGAAACTTTGATGATTGCGTCGCGCCCTTCCTCGATGATTGGATCCGCGACCGTGTCGCAACGGATATCGTGCTTGCCATGCCAACGAAGCGCTCTCATTTTTAGCTCCTGATTAACGATGTGCCGAGGCTCGTTGGGAAAGGGCCCGAAGGATCACGCTCGACCCAGTCTATTCAGCAATGACTATTCCAACTACGTCGTTACCAGGTGTCCGTTGCCATGATCGAAGGCCGCGATGATTGTCGACCACGGCGTACTGTCGTCCGAAGAGCAGCCAGAAG
>NZ_JBAUSA010001111.1:0-2620 GCF_049581465.1 Caballeronia sp.
CGCTGTTCTGGCCCGCGATGCTGGAGTTTTCCGGCCATCGCACGCCGACCAATGTGTTCGCGCACGGCTTTCTCACGGTGGATGGCGCGAAGATGTCCAAGTCGCGCGGCACATTCATCACGGCGAAAAGCGTGATCGATACGGGCATCAATCCCGAATGGCTGCGCTACTACTTCGCGGCAAAGCTGTCGAACACAATGGAAGACATCGACTTGAATCTCGATGACTTCCAGGCGCGCGTGAACAGCGATCTGGTCGGCAAGTACGTGAATATCGCGAGTCGCGCGGCAGGATTCCTGATCAAGCGTTTCGATGGCCGCGTGCTGGATAGCGCGATGGATCATCCCCTTTTGGTGCAGTTGCGTGCCGCCGTGCCGCATGTTGCGGCGCTCTATGAGTCGCGGGAATACGGCCGCGCGTTGCGCACGACCATGGATTTGGCCGACACGGTCAATGCTTTCGTCGATACCGCCAAGCCGTGGGATCAGGCGAAGGACGCGGAGAATGCGGCGCCGCTGCACGTGACATGCAGCGTGAGCCTGGAGGCGTTCCGGTTGTTGTCGCTCGCGTTGAAGCCGGTGTTGCCGTGGCTCGCGGAATCGGTGGAAGCGTTCTTGGGGATCGCCCCGATGGTGTGGGCCGATGCCGGCTCGCCCCTGCGCTCTACGCAGCCGATCAATGCGTACAAGCACTTGATGACGCGCGTCGATCCGAAGCAGGTTGAAGCGTTGATCGCGGCGAATCGGGAGTCGGTCGCGCCCGGGCAGCCGGCTACGACTGCGGCCCCGACGACCGCGGTCATGAAGAAAGCCGTGAAGACGAAGGAAGCCGAAGCGGAAGGCGTGATTTCCATCGACGACTTCGCGAAGATCGACTTGCGGATCGCGAAAATCGTGGATTGCAAGGCCGTGGAAGGGTCGGACAAGCTGCTCCAACTGACGCTCGATATCGGCGAGGAAAAGACCCGAAATGTGTTCTCCGGGATCAAGTCGGCCTATCAGCCGCAGGATTTGATCGGCAAGTTCACGGTGATGGTCGCGAATCTGGCGCCCAGGAAGATGAAGTTCGGGCTGTCGGAAGGGATGGTGTTAGCAGCTTCCGCCCAGGATGAAAAGGCAGAACCGGGTTTGTATATTCTTGAACCGCATAGCGGGGCCAAGCCGGGAATGCGGGTGAAGTAAGATCGCGGTTACACGGTAGGCGACCAACAAAAGGCCGGTTCGACGTGAGTTGAACCGGCCTTTTTTGTGGTGCGGCGGAAAAGCTTGATGCAGGACGCGAACGCACTGTCGTGCTCTCGTGCGACGTGCTGCGTGAAACTCAAGAACGTCTACCAAAACAACCTACGGCCCGTTCCTCCGCGCCCACGAATCAAACCGTCGCGTATAAAGCAGATCCAGCCCCTGGAACGTGCCGCCATAGGCCGACACCGACCAAAACCGCGAGAGATTGATCGTCGCCTTGATCGCGTTGCTTGCCGATTGCAAACCCTGCTCATAGCCGATAACCAGCCGTTCGTTAATCGCCTTCGAGATCATCACGACTTGCGGATCGGTCAATCCAACCTCGCTCGTACCGATCGAAAATTCGTCGAGCCCAAAGGTCTGCGCGATACGCTTGCCGCCCGCACTTCCCAACAACGCCAGCGCATTGGTCATCGCGCTCTGTTGCCCGACGTTGTTGCCCTGATCGGTGCCATGCCCGAACAACAGCCAGGACAACTTTTCGTTGTCCGGCACGTTCGGTTCGGAAATCAGCTTCGCATTCGGCGACTGGACCGTTCCCGTCACCTGCACGCCGGCTTCGACTTCCTGATTGCGGCGCATCGCGAGAATGTTGATGCCCGGATTCGTGACCGGACCATTGAAGGTGAAAAACCCGTTCTCGATACCCAGCTTCCGCCCGAACGCCGTGTAGGTTGACCCCGGTGTCACGCGCACATTGCCGATTGCGCGCAGTGGCATTTTTGGCGCACTCAGCGCCGTAATGGTGCCAGCCAAACCCAGGTCCGCGCCCGCGCCGCGGAAACGGAATTTCTGGCCGAGATTGATATCGATACTCGCTCGCGGCGAAAAAGCGGGCACCGGTTTGTTGCCCGTCGCCACGACCGGCTTGTCCTCACCCTTCACCGTGCCATCGGGACGCACGATGACGACGTCGTCGCCCAGTGAAGGCCCCGGCAGTTCCGGCAGGTCGAACAGCGCGTGATCGACGGTGAATTTGCCATTGATCGCCATGCCGCCCTGCACTCCTTCGTTCGCGACCGACGCGCTGCCCGACAACTGCAACTCGCGGCCGGGCGAAGCAAACAGTTCGAGCTTGTCCGCGATGATGCTCGCCGTCAGGTCCGGCTGATTCTGGTCGAGGCGGACCTTGCCGGCCGCCTTGAGAGTGCCGCTCGATCCGTGAAACTCGACCTGCTGCATATCGACGAGATTTTCCGACAACGCGATGCGGATCACCCCGTCTTTCAACTGTATGCCCTGGTCGATGTCGGTTACCGACAACGCGTCGCCGGTGAGCATGCCCGACACGTTTGGCTTCCCGGCCACGCCCGCAATAGTCAGCTTCAATTCGATGTGTCCACCCAGCAGATAACCCGGGCCAAACAAGCCACCGG
>NZ_JBAUSA010001112.1:0-6330 GCF_049581465.1 Caballeronia sp.
GGATAGCACCCTGGTTCGTCGACGTCCGACCGTGAAAAACATCGTGCCTCCAAAACAAAAACACCCCACGTTTGCTCCGCGCTCGCTGTGTACCCGCCTGCTGCCTACCTGTTTGCGCTTCGTGCGATCCTCTTCGCGAGGTGCCGCATGACCCTGCTGTTCCTGCAGCTCGCGTTGATGCTCGTCGTGATCCTGGCGGCCTCCGAACTCTTTACCAATGCGCTGGAGCATCTCGGCGAACGACTCGGCATCTCCGAAGGCGTGACCGGTTCGTTATTTGCGGCAATCGGCACGGCGTTGCCTGAGACTAGCGTGCCGATCATCGCGTTGATGGCCGGCACGGCGAGCCAGGCGGTGAACGAGGAAATTGGCGTGGGCGCCATTCTCGGCGCGCCGTTGATGCTCGCGACATTGTCGACGTGCCTGATGGCTATCGCGGCATTGAAAACGCGCGGCCTCAAGGGAGTCGTCGCGCCGGAGCGGACGGGTTTCACGCGTGACCTCAATTACTTCCTCTGCGCATTCATGATCGCCGCAGCCGCGATGTTCGTGCCGCATCACGCGTGGGAAGTGCGCGCGTTGTTCTCGGTCGGGCTTGTCGGCGTGTACGTGACGTACGTGGTGCAGACGTTTCGTGCGTCGGCGGGTCTGGTAGAAGACGGACACGGCACGGAGGCACCCGAGCGCCTGATGCTTGCGCGCGTCGGCTTGCCCACGACGCTTGGCGTCATCGTTTTGCAAATGTTCATCGCCCTCGTGCTGCTCGTTGGCGGGGCGAAGGGGTTTATTTCTGGCGTGGAAGGGGTGTCGAAGGTACTGGGCGTCTCGGCGCTGCTGCTCTCGCTGATCATCATCCCGATCGCCACCGAGTTGCCCGAAAAGGTCAATAGCATCATCTGGGTGCGGCGCGGTAAAGACACGCTTGCGTTTGGCAACATCACGGGCGCGATGGTTTTTCAGGGCACGCTGCTTCCGGGTATCGGCATCATGCTCACGCCCTGGGCACCACGCGTCGAAGTGTTGACCGGCGTGTTTATCACGCTTGCCGCGGCTGCGTGGCTGCGCTTGAACGCCAGGAAAGGCGGGATCGTGTTATGGGCGCTGCTCGTCAATGGCGGACTCTACGTTCTGTATTTGCTATTGACGTTGGGGCGCTGAACGGCGCGGCTGGCCATGTTTTGCCGCTTTGAGACGCTTCGCGCCCCGGCGGATTCGCGGGTATTCTTTTCGTCTGCAGCCCTTTGTGGGTTTGCCGACAACAGCCAAGGAGCGAGCATGCAGCATCGCACAATCGGTACATCGGACCTCAAGGTCGCGCCGCTGGTCTTCGGCGGTAATGTGTTCGGCTGGACGGCCGATGAGCGCACGTCGTTTTCCATCCTCGATGCGTTCGTCGATCACGGCCTTAATTTCATCGATACGGCAGACGTTTACTCCGCCTGGGTCGAAGGCCACCAGGGCGGCGAGTCTGAGCGGATCATCGGCAAGTGGCTCAAGGAAAGCGGCAAGCGCGACAAGGTCGTGCTTGCGACCAAGGTGGGGATGCTGAGCACCCGTCCGGGGTTGTCGGCGGCGAATATCGAGGCTGCCGTCAACGATTCGCTGAAACGGCTGAAGACCGATTACATCGATGTGTATTTTTCTCATCTCGATGACGAAAAGACCGCGCTCGACGAGACGCTGGCGGCCTATCAGGCGTTGATCCAGGCGGGCAAGGTCCGCGTAGTCGGCGCGTCCAACTACACCGGCCCGCGGCTTGCGGCAGCGTTGGCGGTATCGAGGGACCAGCGCCTGCCTGTCTATCAGATCTTGCAACCGGAGTACAACCTCTACGATCGCGCGGGTTACGAGGATGATCTCGAACCGGTCGTGATGGAGCATAAGGTGTCGGTGGTGACCTATTTCAGCCTGGCGAGCGGCTTTTTGAGTGGAAAATACCGTTCGAAGGCCGATACTGAGCGGCGTGCACGTGGATCGCGCGTGGAGAAATATCTCAACGATCGCGGGATGAGAATTGTCGATGCGCTCGTGAAAGTCGCGAATCGCCATGACACCGCGCCGGCTACGATCGCGCTTGCGTGGCTGATCGCGCGGCCGAGTGTGACGGCACCGATTGCGAGCGCGACTTCGGTAAAGCAATTGGAAAGTCTCGCCGAGGCCACGCGGATTTCGCTGGAGCCAGAGGACATTTCGACCCTGAACGAAGCCAGCGATACCGCATGAAGGCGGCAAAAACCGAGCGCCGTCAGGGGGTTGCATTCGCACACGACTGCATTGCGGGGTTGGCGAGTTGACGCCAATCTGATAACATCTCCGCCGAATCGAGATTTTTGCCCGATGGCATCGCTATTTCCGCGACGCTTGGCGGCCCGAAGTGCGTATTCTGTGTTTTGTGGAATACGCATCGCGTGATCGGCGGTGAAACTCCACCTCTCTCTTTTCCGGCCTCCGTGGCCGCTTTGCTCGTGTCCGCTGCATTGGGTGGACGATCGGAGTGCCGGCGCGTGGCGTTTGTCCCGCTGTTTCACGCTTCGCCGCGCAGTCAGAAAAACGTATTAGCGATTTAGGACTTCCATGACCACTATTGTTTTGAAAGAAAACGAGCCGTTCGACGTTGCGATCCGTCGCTTTCGCCGGACCATCGAGAAGAACGGCCTGATCGCCGAACTTCGTGAACGCCAGTCGTACGAAAAGCCGACGACGGCACGCAAGCGCAAGAAGGCGGCTGCAGTTAGCCGTCTGCGCAAGCGGCTGCGCAGCCAGATGTTGCCGAAGAAGATGCACTAAGTTGGGAAAAGTTGCGGCTTTACCTTTACGGGTAGGGCTGCGGCTTTCTGCGGCAACATAGCAAAACGGCGGTGCCACCCGAAAGGGTTGCATCGCCGTTTTGCTATGTGAGTCCCATGAGCGGTGCCGGGCAGGGTGTCTAGACGAACGCGTGCCTTTCCCCGACGCGGGCCAGCAATCGAGGCCATTGATCGACGGCGAAGTCGTCGTGGACTTCCTCCAGTTCGATCAGCAATCCCACGATTTCCGGATCGTAGGCGTCTACGTCCGACGCGTACAGCGCGCGCAGCAACGTACCGTCTTTCGCGTGGCGATAATACGAGATCCCGATGCCTTCTATTTCCGGCCGGTACACCTCGTCAGTCACCAGCGAGCCGATCGCGCACTTGCGGCCATGGCTACTTCGAAGCCGGCATGAGCCGTTTTCATCCTCCGACACAGCCCCTTGCGCGAGCAGATGGGCGCTCACGCGCTCATAGATGTCCCTCGCGCTCAACATCGGGCGATTGGTTGGGTGACTCATTGGATGATTCATTGCGTGGCTCACTGCATTGTTCGTTCGATGCCGTTCGTGGTGCATGCCGCGGCTTGGCGCCGCGAGCGAGCGACTCGAACTTGCCGTACCGCTTCAGGCTGCTGATTTAAGGCGATCAGCCGACAAATTGAACTGCCTCGCGATCGACATCAAGCGCTCGCGCCACTCCCATTTGCCGAACACGTCGTGCACGTTTTGCAGGCAGCTAAGCAACTCGACGGTGGCTGGGTCGTAGACGTTGATATTCGAACGCAACAACGCCCTTTTGAGCGCAGCGATACCCACGTCCATGTAGGCGGGGACCGAGTCGGGCGCTTTATTGATGTAGCGGATGGGCACGCCTTCCATGGCCGTCATATAGTCGCGCGGCTTGATGAAGCTACCGACAGGGCAGCCACCGCAATATCCGCGATACGCGCCGCCGCCGTGGAGCAAAAGACCGGCCTGGCCTTGACCGAACAAGTGATGAACGGCCTTGTCGAAGATTTCCTGGTGGGTCAGGAAGTGAAGATTTTTCATTTTCGTTCTCCCCTGCGCGAACGCAGTGGTTTTTGTCAATTCAAGCAATCCACGCCTTCAGTATCGGCCGCAGCGCTTGCCTCATCCGCGCTATAGGCCACATACAACGGCGTCATTCAGTCCACAAAGTGGTTCAGAGCTCTAACTTCTCCGAGCGCAGCTTCTGGCCGATTACGGATCGATAAATGCCAGCGCTTCCTTATATATAACGGCACTTGCCGGTAAAAAAGGACACGCTATGTGCGGCAGGCCGCAATTCTGACATGGTGCGAATCGCCTTGCAGCGCACCATTTGCACGCTCGTGCGTTGTCACAAAAGCCTCAGAGGGTGATTCACCGCAAAAAATGCTGCCGGGTAAGTATTTTCCCTAGTAACGCCACAAATTGCGAAAAATGTTGCGAAAACGCAATGTTCTTATCCGGATTGGCAATAGAGGGAAGTGACTAATTCTTTTTATGCGCGGCTGATTTTTGCTTAACTCCGGCGGACGGTTCCTTGGTGCGGCAAAAGCAGCTTGCTTCGTGGTCGTTGACCAGTCCGGTTGCCTGCATGAATGCATAGCAAATTGTGGTGCCGACGAATTGGCAGCCATATTTCTTGAGTGCGCGGCTCATGGCGTCGGATATTTCGTTTGATGCTGGCGCTTGGGTGTACGAGTCGCGTGGATTGTCTATGGATGCGTTGTTGACGAAAGACCAGATGAAATTCGCGAGCGAGCCGTGTTCGGCCTGAATGCGTTGCACTGCCCGGGCGTTCGCGACTGCTGATGTGACCTTGGCGCGGTTCCGTACGATGCGAGCATCAAGGAGAAGGCGCGCAACGTCGTCTTCGGTAAAAGCAGCGACGCGATCCAGGTCGAAATCTTTAAATAGGGCTCGATATCCCTCGCGCTTGTTGAGAATGGTTGACCAGGAAAGACCTGCTTGGGCGCCTTCGAGGATGAGCATTTCGAACAGGTGTTGATCGTCGCGTGACGGGACGCCCCATTCTTCGTCGTGGTAGCGAGCTAGCGCGTTGGTGGTTGCCCATCCGCAGCGATGCGGCGCGACGGCTTCCGTGGGTTCGGGTTGCGCCGGTTGCGCGGGTTTCTGGGGTTGTTTGGTCTTGTTCATGTGTGCTGAAGGGCGTTGAATTGATGTTCGATCAGGATAGTCGGATTGATATGGAGCGAATAGTCGGCCGATTGGGAGGGGGGCGAGGCTGGACGGGAGCGAGCAGGAGGCAGGGAGGTCAGGGAGGTCGGGAGGTCAGGGAGGTCAGGGAGGCGGGGATCCGGGGAGGTTTGGCAGGTTGGGCGTTGGAGGCGAAGCGTGTGCGTGGCGTTTGAGTGCGAGGAGGGTGTTCAACTGCGGGATAAGATTTCGGGGGCCGTGCTACGTTAGTGCCAAAAACCTGAAGTGATCGACGACGACACTGAGGTATCCGCGGTTTGAACGCGTTTCTTTGCTTCGTTTCTTTGCGCGTTTGCAAAGAAATGAAGTCCGGCCCCGGATAGGGGCTAACAGTAATAAGCAAGAAAATCCGACCTATGCAGAACGACCACGCGAGCAGGAGGACTCCACCCTTGCCCCACACTCGCCGCGAGCCCCTCCAAACCAGCAACAAGCGCCCAGCGCCTTACCTCCTCGGTATCGATGGCGGCGGTACCGGCACTCGCGTCATCCTCGCAACCGCCGACGGAAGCGAACTATCGCGAGCTGAAGGCGGGCCCTCGGGCCTTGGGCTCGGCATTGATCGAGCGTGGGCGGCGATCTCGACCGCGTGCGCGCTCGCATTCGAGAAAGCGGGCCTGCCGTTCGATTGGAGCGCATGCGCGCTCGGCTGCGGACTAGCGGGCGTCAACCACGCAGGCTGGCTACAGCAATTCCGCGAGGCCGCACCGAGCGTCCGCGCGCTTGAGATAGAAAGCGACGCCTTCACAACACTGCTCGGTGCACATGGCGGAGAACCGGGCGTGATCGTCGCACTTGGAACGGGCAGCATCGCGGCGGTGCTAAACGCCCAAGGGCAGGTCGGCATCGCGGGCGGCTACGGTTTTCCGAGCGGCGACGAGGCGAGCGGCGCGTGGCTAGGCCTACGAGCGGTCGTACACCTCCAGCAAGCCCTGGACGGAAGGACCCCCGCCGATGCGTTTTCCCACGCATTGCTAGCACGCACCGGCGCGACCGATCGCGACGGTCTGGTCGTCTGGCTGACCGGCGCCAACCAGACCGGCTACGCAACCCTCGCACCGACGCTATTCGAGCATTCAGGCCATCCCTTCGCCGCGCGTCTGCTCGATGAGGCCGGCCGCGAGATCGAAAAAATGACGACGGCGCTCGACGCGGCGAAAGCGCTGCCGGTCGCCTTGTGCGGCGGCCTCGCCGCGCCCCTAGAGCCGTTCGTGCCATCTGCCCTGCGCGCAAGGCTGCGCAAGCCGTTCGCCGACTCCGCCACCGGTGCGCTCCAACTCGCCCGACGCGGATTCACCGGCGCCACATCGCATGGG
>NZ_JBAUSA010001113.1:0-6479 GCF_049581465.1 Caballeronia sp.
GTATTGGGTGTTGCTCTCGTCGGTGGAAATGCGCGGCGCGCCGTGGGTGATGTGGATCAAGGATCTGTCGCAATCCGATCTGTTCTTTATCCTGCCGGTATTGATGGCCGTTTCCATGTTCCTGCAAACGCGGCTGAATCCCACGCCGCCGGATCCGGTTCAAGCCAAGATGATGATGTTCATGCCGCTCGCTTTCTCGGTCATGTTCTTCTTCTTCCCGTCAGGTTTGGTGCTGTATTACGTGGTGAATAACGTGCTGTCGATTGCGCAGCAGTATTACATTACGCGAATGATGGGGCAGCGAAAGAAAGCAGCCTGAAGGTTTTGACAGCTTGATAAAAACGCCCGGATTAACCCGGGCGTTTTTTTATTAAAGCTCGCATAACGTCGACTGTTGCGAAGCGCTATTTGCTAGGCCCGTAGAACTGCTCGACGAGCTGCTCAAGCAGGTACCGATGATGCGGCGTGAGCGCCTCGATCTTTGAAGCCAGTTCGAGCGTCTCTTCCGACGCCGGGTACTTCTCGTCATGCACGATAGGTTTCGGCACGCCTTGTGCGTTGCCGCTCGGCGCGGGTCCGTAATGCAACCAATGCTGGTCGACCTTCAACCATTCGGACAGCGTCAGTAGTTTGTCAGCCGTTGGAATCGAGCGCGCGGTTAGCCACTTGTGTGCAGTTTGCGGTGATACAGGCTCCCCGTGATATCGAAGATTGAAATGAAGAGCGAGGTCAGTTGCACCGCGCATCTTCTCGGGCGCACGGAGCATCGAAAATTTTAGGCGATCCGAAAAATCGGCCTTTTCTTGTGGCGTTGGCATGGTCGCGATTGTGCGAGGCAAAGGCCGTTGCCGAGTCAACCACCTGGGCTAGATATGGCGCATTGTCCGGATTTTTAGCGCATTTAAGAAAAACGTTTGCTTTGTAATGGCTCGCTTACCATTGCATGTGAATCAGTCACAGCCGACGTGTCCATGTTTTGAAACACTGCAAGGAAACGTTCGTTCGTTGATTCATGATAGCCCACATAAGATAAAGCGAGAATCTTCTTAGAGGAGGCATCGGCAAAGTGAAACGAAACGGTCGCGCTACAATGCCGCCACGCTTCTTTTTGCCATTCTGCCGGTCAAATTATGTCCAACAACGACTCCGATCCGATCGTCGCAATTGCCACTGCGCCGGGGCGCGGTGGCATCGGCGTGGTGCGTTTGTCGTTCGGTCGAGCGGGCGAAGCGGCGGCGAAACACGCGATGCTCGCGCTCTGCGCTCAAACGCTCGTTGCGAGGCATGCGACGTATGTACCGTTTATCGATGCGCATGGTGAAGCGCTCGATCGCGGCATCGCCCTCTACTTTCCCGCGCCGCATTCCTACACCGGCGAACACGTCCTCGAATTGCAGGGGCACGGCGGCCCGATTGTGTTGCAACTGGTGTTGCAGCGGGCTATCGACGCCGGTCGCGACTTCGGCTTGCGGCTGGCCGAGCCGGGCGAGTTCACGCGTCGTGCGTTTCTCAACGACAAGCTTGACCTCGCGCAGGCGGAAGCCGTCGCCGATTTGATCGAGGCGAGCACCGAAGCCGCTGCACGTTCGGCGGGACGTTCTCTCGATGGCGCTTTTTCACGCGAAATCCACGCGCTGGTCGAGAACGTGATCACGTTGCGCATGCTGGTCGAGGCAACGCTCGATTTCCCCGAAGAAGAGATCGATTTCCTGGAGGCCGCCGATGCCCGCGGCAAGCTCGCGCGCATCCGGGCCTCGCTCGCCAAAGTACTCGCCGATGCCCGTCAGGGCGCGTTGTTGCGCGAAGGGTTATCGGTGGTGTTGGCTGGGCAGCCGAACGTGGGCAAGTCGTCGCTGCTGAACGCGTTGGCGGGCGCCGAGCTGGCGATCGTGACGCCGATCGCCGGCACCACGCGCGACAAAGTCACGCAGACGATTCAGGTTGAAGGTATTCCGCTACACGTCATCGATACCGCCGGGCTTCGTGAGACGCAGGACGAGGTGGAGCGGATTGGTATTGAACGGACTTGGGGCGAAATTGGCCGCGCCGACGTCGTGCTTCATTTGCTCGATGCACGGGAAACGCTGAGCGCCGAGGATCTTGCGATCGCCGAGCGATTTCCGGCAGGCGTGCCGGTCGTGCGTGTACTGAACAAGGCAGATCTCGCGGGTGTGAACGCGTCGGCGGATACCGCGAGCGATGAAGTCCGCGAAGTACGTTTGTCGGCGAAAACAGGCGATGGAATTGCGTTGTTGCGCGGCGAACTGCTGCAGATCGCGGGATGGCAGGCGGGCACGGAAAGCATCTATCTGGCGCGCGAGCGGCACTTGATCGCGCTACGGGCAGCGCGGGATCATCTTGAGACGGCCGCAGCTCACGCCGATCAAAATTCCCAGGCGCTGGATTTGTTCGCCGAGGAGTTGCGGCTTGCGCAGGATCAACTGAATTCGATTACTGGAGAGTTCACGTCGGACGATCTGCTAGGGGTAATTTTCAGCCGGTTTTGTATTGGGAAGTAAGGGGCTCTGCGGGCTTCTCTTCTTGTGCTCTTAGCGTCACCGAGCCTTGAACCAAAAGGGATTTTGAGTCGATATTCCTGACGGTGGTCAGTACGCTTACTGCCCGTCCGCCTGATCATCGGTGGAGATCTCATTTCCACTGGCGGCCTCTTCGCGAGCCCTCTTTTTACTCCACGCGTGAAGGTCGGCGATCGGGTAGATCACGTCCCAACTCAATCCGATCGACTGAAAAAACTTCCCGACTGGGGGTTCCCAAATTGAAAGCGCATCCTTGTGGTGGAACATCACGTGCGAATCGTTCCCGTGGACTCCATAGTCGTACAGTGTTGCTTGTCCGCCCGCGTCGTTGTACGCATTGAGGTACCCACCCGGCACGGAGTCCGACGCAGCAGCCGATCCGTACATATCATTGTCGCCGTACATGAAAAGCGCCGGGACATGGGTGGCCCTCCCGAACGCACCATACGCATCGGTAGCCCGCTATCCGGGACTATTCCTCGACTACTCTTCAGAATGCCCGACCTGCCGCCGATAAAAAGGATACCAACGAACCATCCCTACTCCTGCGGAGCAGATCATGGAAGAGAGGTGCAGCACGATGCGCGAGCACCGCTCGCCGTTTTGTTTGCGGCTTTGTCATTTTGATGCGCTGTGGTTTTCCGGACTTGTCCTCGTTCCGCCAGGCATCAGCCTCGCTGCAGCAGCGACTTGTTCCCTGAGCCGATAACGTTTTGCGTGACTCGATCGATCTAGTTGTAATTTCGTTGTAGTGCTATTGGCAGTCCCAATTAATTTATCCACCACCTTTTAGAAGAAAGCATGAAAAAGCTCCTTTGCTCCATCACCGTTGCCGCTCTGGCAATGTGCTCCACCGTTTCCGCATTCGCCGATGAGTATTATCACCATCATCATCGCGAATGCCATAACGTGCGCGTTCATCATCACTGGGAACGTCACTGCCGTTAAGTAGTGCAAGTAGCAAAACGCACAAAGCAAAACCCCGCATTTGGCGGGGTTTTGCTTTTTTGCGTGGGCCACACGCCTATATTCGCCATGCCGTTCACGCCGCCCGTCGCCAAGCCGCAGCAAACACCCCCGCCGTCATCAACATCGCGCCGCCGGTCCGGTTGACCGTCCGCTGCACGCTCGGCCTGCGAATCGCGCCCCGCGCCACCGACGCAAGCATCGCGTATCCGAACGCATTCGCCGTCGCCAATCCGACAAACGTTGCCTCGAATATCGCGATCTGCGACACGCTAGCGACGTGCGCATCGATAAATTGCGGCACGAACGCAACGAAGAAAATCACGCTCTTCGGATTAAGCGTCGTGACGGCGTAGGCGTGCGCGAAGATGCGCCTCGTGCGCAACTCTGCCGGCGCCTTCGCCGTATTGATATCGACGTTGGCATCGGCATTTGCATCGGCGTCAATTACCGGTGCGCGCCACAACTTGACACCGAGATAGATGAGATAGACCGCACCGACCCATTTCAGCACCGTGAACATTTCCGCCGAGGCCGCAAGCAGGACGCCCAATCCGAGCATCGAAGCGGTCATTGCCGTCAGGTCGCCCAGCGCGACGCCCGCGGTAGTCGCAAGTGCATATTTCCGGCCATGGCCGAGCGCATAGGACACGACAAGCAGCACGGTCGGGCCAGGAATGGCGACGAGTATCGCGGACGCGATCGCGAATGGGAGCCATTGGGCGAGGGTCATGAATGCTCCTTGTGTAAAACATCGATTAATCCATGAGTGCGCGCCTGGTGCAATGCCGGCGTGAAAATTGTGTTCCTCGGGCCCGGGACGCGCATTGCGAACCGCCGCCGTCTGCGGCATCGGTAAAAACACCTTGAGAACGTTATTCGTCCGATATTTTTACCGCCGAGCGGATGATGCTGTCGCGACGCAACGTCGCTGACCTTTGCCAGCGATCGGGAAGCGTCGTGGCCTCCCTTCTTTCCGAGAGCAAATCCACGATTTGACAACATCGGGCATTATTTGGAATTTAATAGTTGCGCTGCGGCATTCTGGATTAAATGTTATTGAATGGCGCATTCAGTGCCTTTCCAGAGAACCCCTACTCACTGCGACAATCTGTCGTGTTGCGACTGCACACAACATGTGCTTGCGCCTTGGGATTTCTTGTCTAGGATATACGCTGCCAATAAATAAAAAAACTAAGTGCATAACTAACTCCCGCGATAAGTCTGACGGAGGCTGAAGATGCAGAAGTGCGCCACAGCAGTAATGACAACATTCGCCCTATTAGCTTCGATTTCTGGCGCTTACGCCCAGGACACCGTGGTCCAGCCGCAGCAAACCATTACTTTCATGCCGAACGCATATGGCTGCCTTTCGAAAGATAAATTCGATTCCGCAGATCAACATGCTAAAGCCGGCGAACAACAAAAAATGCAGCAATTCTTCGAAGGCTACGAATGCATTTCCACGCCGGAAGACGCGCATTTTCGGGTTGTTCGCGTGGTTGGCCATGATGTCGAATTCGTAAATGCGTCAAATAGCGATACAGAAGGCTTGTGGACCGCAGACCGGTTTATCAAGCAGTAAGGAAGCGCATTACGGAACAAAGCGGTTTTAAAAGCGAGATGCTTATCGCTTGAGCCCGTAGAAGCGTATTTTTTGGATCGGCGTGCGGTCGGCGGACCTCCGACTGCGCGTCAGCATTGCGCGTTTTCGTTTCATTCCTCACGCCGGACCTTTGCGTTCGGTATCATCACGCGTCAATCGCGACAGCGAGCGCGTCGACATTCAACCGTCCCGCCTGAACCATCGCGTCGCGAATCCTCTTTTTCTGGCCTCTCGAAGGCCTTTCGGTGTTGCATGGCCATCAAATCCACAATTTATAAAGCTGAGTTGCAAATCGCCGACATGGATCGCCACTATTACGGCGACCACGCGCTCACTATCGCGCGGCATCCGTCGGAAACCGACGACCGCATGATGGTGCGAGTCGCAGCGTTCGCGCTGTTCGCGAGCGAGCGCCTGGAATTTACGAAAGGACTCTCTGACACCGACGAACCCGACCTCTGGCAAAAGGACCTGACCGGGCAAATTGAAACATGGATCGAAGTCGGCCAGCCGGAGGAACGGCGCATCGCGAAGGCAAGCGGCCGGGCGGACCGCGTGATCGTGATCGCGTATGGCGGCCGGACGTCCGAGATCTGGTGGCAAGGCGTGAAAGCCAAGGTCGAACGCATGCAGAACGTGACCGTCTGGTCCCTCACCGACGGCGTAGCGGCGGCGCTAGGTGCACTAGCCGAGCGAACGATGCGCCTCCAGTGCACGGTGCAGGATGGTGAAGCTTCGCTGGGAAGCGCGACGGTCGATCCGGTTGCCATCGACTGGACGGTGTTCAAGGGAAAACCGCGCTGATCGTGCGTCGGACGTCGGGCGCCCGGTCTCAAGCGTCAGGCGGACCCTTGAATTCGATGAGGTTGCCTTCCGGATCGAAGAAATAGAGGGACGGACCATAGCCTTCGGCGCCGTATCGATTACCTTCTTCACCCAGTCGCGCGCCGTGTTCCAGCAGATGAGCACGCAAGGCAGCCGGATCGTACGGTTCCACACGAAGACAAAGATGATCCATATTGCAGCCGGCACCCGGCAAACCGCTTTCCGGCCGGTCGATTTTCGCCCCAGCCGCGAGCAGATCGATGAGCGAACGTCCGGCGCGCATCTGCACCAGCCCGAGTTCCCGTTGCTCTTTTGCAACCGGACAGCCCAAAGCGCTAGCGTAGAAGTGGATCATTTTGTCGAGATCCTTGCAGCGAATCACGACGTGATCAATTTCCCGGATGGCAAATTGCATCGCGTACCTCCTGTTCTGGCCTGCCGAAACTGTAGCGCGTTGTGACACGACGCAGCGCAAGCCCCGCGCGCAAATCCCTGGCTTTAAGCCCCGAGAGCGAGCCTTAAGCCCCCGAACCCAACCGCAAGTC
>NZ_JBAUSA010001114.1:0-2643 GCF_049581465.1 Caballeronia sp.
ATGTTCGGCCAGAAAGCAGACTTCCCCGACGAGATCGTCACGCTCAATCCGCTCGCCGCGATCGATCGCGCGGCAAGCGCCGCGCCTGTTACCGCGGCCTCGCAGTCGGTCCAGAGCGCGCCCACGGGTGCACCGGTCGCCGGTATCTCCGGGTTGGCCGCCAGCGCGGGCTATGTCAACACGGACGGCAACGAAGCACTGGTCCGCTCCGAAAACTTCAAGATCATCCGCGCCGCCGTGTATGCCGGCATGAACGTCACCGCCGTGATCCAGCAAACGCGGCCGCAAGTACGCAAGGGCATCGAGCAGATCGGCGCGCAGATTGTCGAGCGCGACCGGTTGAACCTGACCCAAGTGGAACAGATTCAGATTACCGATGAAATCCTGAACGACATGTTCGGCGTCGGCCCGATTGAACCGCTTCTCGCCGACGACAGCGTGACCGATATTCTCGTCAACGGCTCTGACCAGGTCTACGTGGAACGTCATGGCCGGCTCGAACTGACGAACCTGAAATTCCGCGATAACGCGCACGTGGTCAACGTCGCGCAGCGTATTGCGGCGGCGGTCGGACGGCGCGTGGACGAAAGCAGTCCGATGGTCGACGCCCGCCTCGCCGATGGCAGCCGGGTCAACGTCGTGCTGCCTCCGCTCGCGATAAAGGGCGCGTGCATCGCCATTCGTAAATTCAGCAAGCGCAATATCACGCTCGCGCGCATGGCGAGCCAGGGCAATCTCTCCGAGCCAATGATGCGCGTGCTCAAGATCGCCAGCGCATGCCGTTTGAACACCGTGATCTCCGGCGGTACGGGTTCCGGCAAGACAACCTTGCTGAACGCAATGTCGCATTTTATCGATGCGCGCGAACGGATTTTGACTATCGAAGACGCGGCTGAATTGCAGCTTCAACAGCCGCACGTGGTGAGTCTGGAAACGCGCCCCGACAACACCGAAGGCATGGGTGGCGTGAACCAGCGCGATCTCGTGCGCAACGCGCTGCGGATGCGGCCGGACCGCATCATCCTGGGTGAAACGCGGGGCGCCGAGGCATTCGACGTGTTGCAGGCCATGAACACAGGTCACGACGGCTCCATGACCACGACCCACGCGAACACGCCGCGCGATGCACTGACGCGTCTCGAAAGTATGGTGATGATGGCGAACGGCAACTTGCCGCTGCTCTCCATTCGACGCCAGATCGCGAGCGCCGTGCACATGATCCTGCAGATCGAACGGATGCGCGACGGAGTGCGCCGTATCACGCGCGTGACCGAAGTGGTCGGTATGGAAGGCGATGTCATCATCACGCAGGACCTGTTCACATTCAAATACGACGCGTCCGCGTTCGCCGATGAAGTGAAGGGCACGTTCGAAGCGTCTTCAGTACGGCCCGCGTTCGCTTCGCGCGCCGCGTATTACGGACTCGAAGACGCGCTCCTGGACGCCATGAAGTCATGAATCCCGCCGACATCGTCACGGCTTCCGGATTTGTCGCGTTCGTGTTTGTTGGGCTGATCGTGCGCGCAATACATCAGTCGGCCCGGTCGCGCGCGCCGTCGCGGATCAAGGAACGCCTGTCCGGATTCGGCGTATCGCGGGGCGGCCAGGATTCGATCGCGGGCGAACGCAACGCAAGCGTGTTCAAGTCGCAGGGCCGCCATGGCTCGATAAAGACGTGGTTCGATGGCCGCGTTGAGCGTCTCGGGGTGGTCGCCGGCGCACGCGGCGTGAGACTGGTCGCGGTCGCAGCAATCGTCATGTTCGTGGTGAGCGCGGGAATCTTCCATTATTCGCCGCTGCCCGGCTGGGGCACGCCGCTCGCCGCCCTTGGCTTTGGGGCCGTAACTGCCGCGTGGCTCTATCGGAAGCTCATCAAGCGCTATCAGACGCGTTTCCTCATGGCGTTCCCCGACACGCTCGACCTCGTGATCCGCGCGGTGCGCGCCGGCGTGCCGGTGACGCAAGCGATCATCACCGTGGGCGAGGAAGTTGCTGAACCCGTGCGTTCCGAATTCAAGACCATGGGCAATTCACTGAAGCTGGGCATCGACATGAACGACGTGCTGGACGTGGCAGTGAAGCGCATCGCCATTCCCGATTTCTCGTTCTTCTCGGTGTGTTTGCTGTTGCAGCGCGAAACCGGCGGCCAGCTTGGCGAGACGCTGGAGAACCTCTCGGCCATCATTCGCTCGCGCCGCGACCTGCGCCTCAAGACGCGCGCGCTAACTGCTGAAACGCGTGTCGCCAGCAAGATCATCTCGGCGATCCCGTTTTTCACGCTCGCCATGCTGTACACGACGAGCCGCTCGTACCTGATGATCCTTTTCGACAACCCGAGCGGCCACACCATCCTGTTTGTCGCGGCCGGATTGCTGGTCACCGGCATGACCGTGATCACGAAGATGTCCAATCTCGATACCTCACGTTAAGCGCCCCGACACCATGACGTTCGACACCAACCTGACCATCAACCTCGGCATGTGCCTGGCATTGATCGCGCTCGTGGCCTGGTATTACAGGATGCGCACAGGCGCGAAAGAACGGATTGCCGACCGCGTGCGTTCGCTGCATTCACTGAAGACCATCGTCTCGGAGGACGCCGAGAGCGCCGACGATACCTTGAAGCAGCGCGTGTTGCGCTTC
>NZ_JBAUSA010001115.1:0-5443 GCF_049581465.1 Caballeronia sp.
GCGCGACCGATTGCGCGATTGCTTGTTTCTTGAGAATACTTGTCCTGCGCCGGCTTTAGATTTTCGTTGAACGGCACTGTCGTCATCCAAACGCTTTATTCGCGCTCTAAACAAGATAACGCGAGGCTAAGAAACTTCAACTTTCACGGCTCTACTACTTTCATGTCTCAATCTCCACAGATAGCGGCATAGGATGGCGGCTGCTCAATTCGTACTGAACCGAACGCTGCTAGAAGATTTGTAAAACAGCAAAGCGCCACATTTCCAGCAGTAGGATGTCACATATCCCGTTTTCAGAGCCTTGGGGCATGTCGAACCCTAGTCGCGAGAGTGCGCCAAGAGAAAAAACTGCCAGGAGAAATGCGATGCACATAGAACCATTTTCAGTGTACATATCGGAAGGGGAAATTGAAGGTCTCCAGCGCCGCCTGCACGAGACCCGTTGGCCTCTCGCGAGTCCCTCCGAGCCTTGGCAAAGAGGGGTCGACACCAACTGGCTCCGTGAACTAACACGATACTGGGCGGACGGTTTCGACTGGCGAACAGCGGAACTTGCGCTTAACGCGCAACCGCAGTTCACCGCGCAAATAGAGGGCCAGCGGGTTCATTTTGTGCATCGGAGGGGTGTCGGTCCCGCTCCTTACCCCATCGTGATCACGCACGGTTGGCCCGGATCGTTTTTCGAGTTCTACTCCGTCCTTGATCAGTTGTGCGACCCCGCCGCGTTTGGCGGCGATCCGTCAGACGCCTTTGATGTCGTCGTTCCATCAATTCCTGGATTTGCGTTCTCGCAAGCACCGACACAACCCGGGATCTCCTCGTTCCAGGTGGCTGATTTGTGGGCATCGCTGATGACGGGGCTCGGGTATGGCCGATTTGGCGCGCAAGGCGGTGACTTGGGCGCGGGAGTGTCGATCGCACTTGCGTCACGACATCCACAGCTGGTGGACGGGATTCACCTTAATTTCTTGCCCGGTTCGTATCAGCCCGCGCTCGGTCCCGCTGCGCCACCGCTCACGAAGGCCGAAGAAGCATTCCTGCGTGCGAGGGATCAGTGGGCGATGCTGGAAGGCGGATATTCCCACATGCATAGCACCCGACCAGATACGCTCGCCTTTTCTCTCAATGATTCTCCAGTTGGACTGGCCGCCTGGATTGGCGAGAAATTTCGCGCTTGGAGCGATTGCGATGGCATTATCGAGCAGTCCTTTTCAAGGGACGAGTTGCTGACCAACTTGTCGCTATACTGGTTCACGCAAACTATCGGCTCGTCCATGCAAATGTATTGGGAAAACAGGCTGCAACCGATGCGCTTCGCCGATGGTCAGCGGGTCTTACCGCCGGTTGGCTTCGCAAATTTTCCGAAGGAAATCAATCACCCGCCTCGATCGTGGCTCGAACGTACGTTCAATGTCGCGCAATGGGCCGATATGCCGAGCGGTGGTCACTTCGCGGCAATGGAAGAGCCGACGCTTCTTGCTGCAGAGATTCGTCGCTTTTTTAAGCCGTTCAGGAGTTAGAGGGCTAGCATGATCTTGGTAGCCGCCGTTCCGTTACTGAACAGCGGCCTTCTGAATCCGTACATGGCCTTTTGCTTTGGATGGCTCAAGCCTCTGGCATCATATCGTATTTGCTTGCACTTGCGCTGCCCTACATTGAGCACGCTGATTTCCGACCAATGCATCGGTGTCGGTTGTACGAAGCTTCATTCGGCAATGACAGCAGGCAATCTGCAGTCGACTTCCCCCGCACTTTCAGCCGATTTTTCCCAGATCGCCATCAAACTCCATTGCAGTTAAAAAACCTCCGTGGAAGCGGACTTCTATGTCGTTCTCTACAATGTTCAAAGCGTTTACCGTACCGCATGGTCCTCTGCGTTATCTTGCGGATGGCAGTTTAAAAAATCTGCATGCGTATTGTCCCAGCAAGCCCCCGTGTTTGCAGATATCCCATACGCGTCGACGTAGTGATAGTCGGGATGATCGATACAGCGCTGAACGAGTTGAACCATATCGCGCTTGCTGATGAACGTCATCAACTGTCGAGGGTGCGACGGCATGTCGTCCATCCTGAACGAGCCGATGCGCAGTGCAGCCACGGACATGCCATGCTTGTCCGCGTAAAGGCGCCCAAGTGCTTCGCCAAATACTTTTGACGCACCGTACCGGCTATCGGGACGGGGCAGTGTCTTGTCATCAAGCAGTTCCGCCCGGGACGCAAAGCCAGATTAGCCGCAGCTCGCGTCGTCCGAGGTAATTCTGTCAATCCGGAAACGTTGTCCAGCAAGGCGACGACGGTTTGAGTTGACAGATTTAATCGTACTCGGAGCGCGATTAAAAACGTCAACTCGCGTACGGGAACAGCCGCGCAGTAATTGCCGTAATACCGTCAACGCAGCGATCGGGGGTGTCGAAAATGTCGTCACGGCTGGCTGCAGCGAGGGGAGCTGCTCGGCGTCTTTGACATGTAGGCTGCCCAGATCGGCAAATCGTGCTGACGCTGGCTTGACTACGGACGCCAGTTCCAAATGCATGCCTCGGCGGGAAATCGGGCGGCCAGGTACCCATGCTCAAAGGATTGTTGGTCGAACTCGAGCCCAACCTCAAATGCTTGGTCACAAAGCCCGGCGATGCGGGATTCCGGCCGCCTTGCATTGGTCGGAATCTTGAAAGAGTTGCATCATCAGTTATCCTTCAAACACTTTTACTCAGCAGTCGCCAAGTAAGTCGACAATTTGAGAAACTTACGGAGTGTGCTCGGGTCTCATCGGTGATGAGATAAGTCGATGGACGGAATCATGAAGCGAGACGGACGGAAATTCGACCATCAGACGCTGGAGGAAATCCGGCTCATGGCCATCGAACGGGTACGCGATGGTGAGCGAGCGTCAGAAGTGATCGGCGCCTATGGTTTCAATCGCACGACAATTTACAAGTGGATTCAGGCGAGCCTGCGCCCGGGCATAGGAGTCAAGGCATTGCGCTCGAGGCCAGCAACGGGGCGTCCGCGTAGCCTGACGCCCAGGCAGGAAGGGCAAGTGTTTCGTTGGGTCAATGGCCGCGATCCGCGTCAGTACGGTCTGGACTTTGGCCTGTGGACACGCGCTGTCGTGGCAGAACTGGTCAAGCAGAAGTTTGACGTGACGCTGGGGTTGACGGCTATCGGCGAACTGCTGGCGAAGCTTGGATTGACGCCGCAGAAGCCGCTGCAACGCGCCTACCAACGCGACCCGCAGGCCGTCGAGAAATGGCAGCGGGAAACCTGGCCGGCCATCGCTCGGCAAGCCAGGACGCAAGGAGCTGAGGTCTTCTTCTGGGATGAGTCGGGGTTTCGCGCCGACACGGTGCATGGCAAGACGTGGGGCGTGCGTGGCCAGACGCCGGTGGTCGAACGCCCGGGACAACGGCAAGCCATCAGCGCGGCGTCGGCGGTGAATGCCAAGGGAGCATTCTGGTTCTGTACCTACGAAGGCGCGCTCAACGCTGAACTGTTTGTGGATCTGCTTCGGCAGATGATGCGCTCGCGCAAGAACTCGGTTCATCTGGTGCTCGATAGCCTGCCCGCACATAAAAAGGCCATCGTGCACGAATACGTCGCGTCGACCAACGGCCGGCTGACCCTGCACTTCTTGCCGGGCTACGCCCCCGACCTGAATCCTGATGAACTGGTCTGGAGTCACGTAAAACGCACCGGCACGGCAAGACGTCCTTTGCGCAAGGGCGAAAAACTGCGCGAGCGTATCGACGAGCAACTCACGAGAATCAAGAAACTGCCTCATCTTGTCCGCTCATTCTTCCAAGCTCCATCTGTCGCCTATATTAGCGACTGCTGATTAAAACGCACACCGAACAGTTGACGATCACGCCGTTCACCACACCGGGTTTGCGCGGTGTGTTCGTACCCGATCGCATTGCCCTCGAGACTCTGGATGGGAAGGTTGTGGAAAGTCGCGAGAATCCGGGGGCGGCTTTTGCCGGGCAGACGATCGAGTCTCCACGGGACAAGCTTCATGTCGCATATTTCGCCAGCGAGGCGCTGTGGACCTATTTGACATCGCCATTTCTCTCTCAGAAAGAGTTGCAGGGTCGTCAGGTCGAGCAGCCTCAACAGGTGTCTTAGGGCCATTTGGGTCGCGGTGGCTATTAACGTTTGGCTGATAGAAGAACCGACCGTGCTCGAAGACAGGGACCGAACTTCGAATGCCTTTTAGGCTCGCGTTCTGTTCACTACGGATTCGTCACACGTGGGTGCCTGGAACTTAGAGCGGGTACTGATCTTGTACCGACTCCGAAGTGCGAGTTTGCACGACTTGTCGTGCTTTCGTTTTTCTGTCATTTTCCATCCGTTCTTCCGGCTCCCCGTCCCACGATTTCGCCGACACGCTTGAATCACTCCAACGGAGACAGTCCATGCAGAAAAGCACCTTCGGCAACCGCGCGGCTTTGATGTTTTCGGCTCTGGCCGCCACCGTGGTACTTGCCGGCATCGCGATGCCGGCCGAGGCCCAGACCTATGGCGACTGCACGATTACGGGCAAGAAGGGATCAATGCCCCTGACCCCGGCCATTCCTGGCCAGCTTACGGTCGAAGTCGCGCTGCCCGCGCCGGGCTGGTGGAACGGTGACACCCCGGCGACCATCAAGGACGGCTACGAATACTGCATGGCGGCCAACATCGCGCATCGCGCGGGGCTCGACAAGGTTGCGGTGGTGAACGTGTCGTGGGAATCGCTGATCGCCGGTCAGACGAAGAATTTCGACCTGTCGCTGTCTGAAGCCTCGATCACTCCGGAGCGCAAGAAGGTGATCGATTTCTCGACCCCCTATTTCAATTCCGACATAGGGGTGCTGGTCAAGACCACCACCAAAGTCACCGCTGACAACATCCGCAGCATGCGCATCGGTGTCCACCAGGGAACCACGGGCGCCGATTTCGCCGCCAACGTGATCAAGCCAACCGAACCCATCAAGGTCTTCCCTGACACGGCAGGCATGTTCACCGCGCTCGCCGCTGGCCAGATCGACATCGCACTGAGCGACACCGCCTATGTGCTCGGTCAGGCGGCCAATTCGCACGGGACCATGAAGGTCGTCGGCCAGTACACCACCGGGGAGACCTACGGCGCAATCTATCCGAAGGGCTCGGCAAATGAGGAGAAGATCAACCAGATCATCCAGTCGATGGCGGACGACGGGACCCTCAAGATGTTGACGCAAAAGTATCTGGCGGCGGCTTGGGGCCAAGACCCGACGAAGATCCCGTACTTCAAACCGTAAGGCGGCGCCCACGAGATGGAGCAGCTTCAACCACCGGTGGCCGGCGAGCGCGGCTGGCACTTTCGCGCGCCGCCGAAAGACACCAGCCGAGGCGCGGCGATCGCCATCGCGATCGCCATTTTCGTAGCCGCCTGCAGTTGGCGCACGCTGCTCGATCTGCGCGCGGC
>NZ_JBAUSA010001116.1:0-9600 GCF_049581465.1 Caballeronia sp.
CCAGTTCATGCCCCCCCGCTATCGCCAGCGCGACTCCGTGGCCATTCCAGCCGCCCAGATGCCACCAACACCGGGCATCGTCGAGCGGTGCAACCACGGGCCATTCGTTAAGCGTGCAGCCGAGTACGCCCCCCCATGCCCTCTCGGCTGCGAGACCCTTCAGGGCTGGAAAGAAATTCTCGAGTTGTGTCATAAGTCTAGACGCGCTGCGCGTGACATCCTTCCCGCTGATCCTTCCTGAGTGGGCGTAGTGGTAATTTCCACCAATGAGCAGTCGGCCGTCCGCCAGCGGACGTAGAAAGTTGAATAGGGGCCGCGCGTCGTAAAGCCCCTGCCCTTCAGCCCAACCGATCGCGGCGCGCTCTTCAGGCCGCAGCGGACGGGTGACGGCAGCGAAGGCCGACACTGGAAAGACCGTGCTTCGGGATAGCTTAAGCGCCGCAATTCCCCCATCTACGGCAAGCACAACACGATCTGCCCGAACGTCAAATCCAGCGACCGCCAACACGGGCGACAGTTCCGCCCGCGAGTGTTCGAACACACGGACTCCCGCCTGCTGTGCTACTCGCTTGAGGCCAACGCAAAGCCGTCCCGGATTCAAGCGGTACGCAGGAAACGCGATGGCGTTTCGAATCCTTGTCGAGCTTGGCAAAGCAGAACGCACGGCACTCGAATCAACGAGTGGGACGTCGAAACCGAGTGCGCGATAAAGCGACGATCGCCGCTCAAGCTTTGCGGCGTCGCGATCCGTCAGGGAGACTTCCCATTGCGAAGTCGCCTCCAGATCGCAATCGATGTGATGCCGATTCACCAGCGCGGCGGCGAACTCGATGGCCTGTACTGAATATGCATGAGCCGCTATCGCGGCCGCACGACCAAGCGCCGCGACCTGCGCCTCGATAGCCGGCCCGATTCGCGGCGCGGCTTGCCCCGAATTGAGTCCACTTTGCCCATAACCGATACGCCCGGCTTCCAGCAATACGACGTCGAGGTGCGGCGCGAGAATCTTCAGGTGCAGCGCTGTCGACAACCCCGCCAGCCCCCCACCCACCACCGCGACATCGCAACCCAACGGCGCCGCGACGGCCGGGGCGGCGTCGTCAAGAGCGGCCCGCATCCACACTGTCGGCTGCGGCACCGCTCGCCCATTGGCGGAGTGTAAAGACGAAGAGGAGGCCATTCAGATCGCCTTCGTCAAACGCAGAAACTGCCATAACCCGCCGAGCGTAAAGCCGCCCTGAAACGCAACATATTCAGGCTGAACGAGGCTCGGCGCCCACTTCATCTTGTAGGCAAGCTGTGTCTGCGCCGGATAGATGAAGCTACCTCGCAGTGCAAGTTGCTTGAATATCCATGCAGCCATCCGGCTCCATGCACCCGGGATCTCATGTTCGCGATCAAGCGCGGTCAACGGAGTGAAGCCGAAGTTAAGCATCTCCGCCCGCTCCGCCTTGAAACGCTCGATCGCCGTGATATTAATCAACTCCATTGTCCCCGTGGGCGCTTGGGAAAGTCGTCGCGAAAGATCGTGCATCCAACCCCGACTGGCGCCAAAGCTGGCCACATAGAGCACGTAAGCAACAGGTGCCCCATCCGTCATCGCAACGAAGATCCGCTTGGTTCGCTCGGTTACATAGTCCATGCTGGTGAGATCGCCCACCTCGCCCACCAGAAACTCGAGTTCCTTAGCATGCTTGCCCCTGATCCATTCGTCGTCGATGCCACGGATGGATTGAGCGAGCTCCGGGCTCGTTGGTAAGTCGTTGCCCAACTCCATCACTTCCACACCGGCCCGACGCGCCCGCGATATCTTGTTACGCAGCTTGATGAACGCCGTGCCCGCGATCTTGAACTCGCCGAGCCCCACGCTGTATGACCCGCCGATCTGATTGACGCGAAACCCTCTTTGTGCGAGCAACTCCGCGTCCTCCCGCAGCATCTGTACGGCAATCACTTTGCGCCGCCGAGCACGGGCCCATGAAAGAAAGTGATCCAGCAACAGCGCGCGGTTCTCGCTCGCGGCCGTGATACCAGCGGCTATGACCACGTGCCGTCGTCCGGCGCATCGATACGCAATGAGGCCATCGACGCCGCTGACCCGAAAGCGCGATGTGTCTCGGTTCAACGCAAGATATGCGGATGGATGGTTCGCGTGTCGCCGTAGCGTTTCAACCGCGCTGACATCGTCTACAAGAGAATCCATGTGCATCATCGCTCCGCACGCTGCGGGTTCATCTTGCCCGCATAGTGATTCTGGAAGCGTTCAAAATCAGGATGAACGGCCGGCTCGAAACCTACGCCGAACGGCTTCAGGAAATTGCCGAACAGCGCCCGATCGCCGAAGAGATGCAGTGGCAACGCGAGCAAAGCCCATTCCGGACGAACGAACCACGCCCACAGCGCTCCAACCAGCGCGGCGCTAAGAAGGCTGTGCATACTGTTGTACAACACGTAATAGACCCTCGATATCCGGCCGCCATTGGCCAGGCGGTGAGTTATGGCCCCCGGCAGATAGCCAATCACGTCGATGTATAAGAACAAGAGCGTGAACGCCCACCATCGGATCTCATCGAAATGAAAGGCAAACAGCCCGGCGCAAACCAGCAACGCAACGAAATACTCTGCGCGCAGAAGCCGATATGTCGTTTTGGTTTCGAACAGGTTTCGGTGGTCCACAATTGCTTTCCTGTTATAGCGACTGCATGAGGCGAGTAAGATCCGGTTGCGCCGCCAAGACGAGTTGAGTCATCAGCGCGTGCGTCTCGCCGTCGAGGTATCGAACGAAAGACGCGTGCATGGACGGCCGCGCAAGCATCCTGAAGTACCAGGAGCGCGCGTTCGGACACTGCTCAAACGTCATAAGGTCGCCGAGCCCGAGATGATCCGCGCGCATGACATACGGCAACACGGCAATGTCGGCCATGCTGAACGACGGGCCTGCCAGCCATGCATGTGCGTCGGGCAGCGCAGCTTCCATGCGCCGGAAGAATTCCTGGTACACCACAATGCAACGCTTTAACTCCGGCGCATGGATGCCACGCGCGAGCACACTCGCTCGCCACGCCCGCACAGAGGGGTCCGGCAACTGCTGCAGCATGGTTTCAAGGGTTTGCGGCGACTGCTGCAAGAGCAACGGCCGTGCCAGTATCGCGTACGTCAGCACGCCCGACGCCGCATGAATGTCCCGTTCCAGCCGCTGATTCCACAGCCGAGCCGCATGGCGATCGGACGCAGCCGTCGGCATCAGCGGAATGCGGGGGAACACTTCATCAAGATATTCGCTGATCAGCCACGACTCGCTTAGGACCAGACCGTCGTGCTCGAGCACAGGAACCTCTGCGCGGTCGTTGAGGTACCGAAACGCTGTTCCCAGGTGGTCCCCCGCCAGCAAATCCACGATTTTTTCGTTCCACTCAAGATCTTTCTCTACTAGAACGATGCGTACTTTTTGTGAAGAAACGGAAAATGGTGAGTGGTGAAGGGTAAGCATGAGCGTAATTCCTTAAATTTGATGATTTACCAGACGAGCGGCACGAGCCGTTTCACGGTGCGGCTGTACATCCTGTATTGATCGCCGAACACCTTCAGCATCAGCGTTTCCTCGTACCGGATGCGACGTGCGAACGCGGCCAGCAGAAGCACTGCAGCCAACGCCGCGGCTATCCACGCGTGAATGAAGACCAGGGCGCCAACATAGAGAAACCACGCACCCGTATAAGACGGATGACGAACAACACTGTAAGGACCACTTGACACCACTCGCTGCCCGTCTTGCACCCGAACGTGCCACGTGAAGAACCTGCCAAGCACAGCAACGGCCCAGGCACGAAACAGTGCGCCTGCAACGGCGACGCCAAGCGCAACCGACGAAAGAGTGTCCCAATGAAGACTCTGCGGATAGCGCAACGTGATGCACTCGATCACGCCGGCGAGCATTGTCAGGTACACCGTCCAGATCAGTTGTCGCGCCGTGCCGCGGTCTTCTGGCGGCGCGTCTCCATCAAGCGGGCTGTAGGCCGGCTGCGTTAGCGAAGCGAGCAGTCCGATGCCCACCATGCACCAGAGCTTCGCAAACGAAAGCGCGTCCGGTTGCAGCAGCCACGCAGGCAGAATGAAGAACGCGAGAGAAGCCCCGAGACCTACATAGAATTTTCGAAACATCGTTGACGCTCCTCAGGCTGTCGCGGGCATCGACTTCAGGCCACGAAACACGACCGTGCCGGGAAGCCATTGGGGACGGTCGATGTCCGGCTTGAGTCCCGGCATGCGTTGCAACAGGACTTCGAGCGCCACCTCGGTTTCAACCTGTCCGAGCTGCGCACCGAGACAGTAGTGCGGGCCACCACCAAAGGACAGCGGGTAGCTTCGGGTGCGCGCAATGTCGAACTGGTCCGCATTGACCCACGCGTCCGCATCGCGGTTGGCCGACGCGATAATGCAGATGATGGTTTCGCCTGCTTTGATTGACGCGCCACTCAAGACAATATCTTCGCGGGCCTGACGCGGCGTCATCTGCACGGATGAATCGTAGCGAACCATTTCGGTAACGGCGTCAGGCAGTAGCGAGAAATCTCCTCGGAGGCGGGCAAGTTGCTCCGGGTGCTGATGCAACGCGAGCAATCCATTACCGATGGTATTGACCGTCGTCTCCTGCCCCCCGACGAACATCATGCGCAGGTTGTCGAGCATTTCCGCGCGCGTAATCTTGCCGTCCCGCGACTCCGCGGCGACGAGCATCGAGGTCAGATCGTCCCCCGGTTCGCGTCGTCGCAGCTCGATCAGCCACTCGAAATATTCCCGGAATCCAGCGACAGCCTGGTTCTGTTCGGCAAGTTCAATAGGATTGAGCGGCGCCGGCTCAAGCGCCCGGGAGCCGTTAGCGGTACGACCGCTGAATTTCGGCCAGTCCTCCTTCGGCACGCCCAGCATGTGGCAGATGACGGCGCCCGGAAGCGGGAACGCGAGGTCGAGCATGATGTCGAACGAGGTCTTTTTGATCGCTGCGTCGACAAGGCCGTTCATCACCTCGCGCATGAACGGCCGCAGTTGTTCGACGCGGCGATGTGTGAATGCCTGCGCTACCAATTCGCGCAACCGCAGATGATCGGCGCCGTCTTTCATCACCATCATGTTGCGAGCGGAATCGTAGATCGGTTGCTTAAGAATGTCCGGTCCAAGGCGTGCGGCCATGTTCTCGAAGTAAAAGTAGCCCCGCCCGAAACGTGCGTCTTTTAGCATCAGCGAGATGTCCTGATGACGCGTCGCAATCCAGATCCCGTGCGGTGATCGATACATTGGCGCGTGCGCACGCAACTCAGCATATACGCGGTACGGGTCCTTTACATGTTGAGGATGCGGAACGAGCGGATCGAAGGATGGCGCGAAGGCGCGCGATATTGAGGTCATAGCGGTATCCGAATGATTTAAAGAACGGGTTCCTGACTGAACGGCACAGATGCAGCATCGGTCGTTTTGGAAAAAAGCGGGTTCGTCCACATGGCAATTGATGCGAGTCTTTGCGAGAGATAGTCGCTGCGGCACGGATTGCGAGACAGCTTTCCGCTTGTTGTCTTCGGAATGGTGCCGTTTTCAATCAAAACAATAGCGAAGGGCTGGACGTCGTGACGGGCGACTATTGCGTCGCGGATCGCACTAAAGATCTCGTCGGCGCGTGCGACATCGCGACGACCAACCTCCTGTACGAATACCAGGCGCTCGTCTTTCGCGTTGGAAATGGAGAAGGCAATTCCGCATCCCGGCCGGATAGCCGCATGACATGAGTTCACGGATCCTTCGATATCCTGAGGATAGTGATTAACACCCCGGATAATCATCAGGTCCTTGAGCCTGCCGCTGACATAGAGCTCGCCGTTAAGAATAAAGCCGAGATCGCCTGTGTGCAGATACGCGCCCGCTTTGGTCTCAACACATTCCCGAAACGTTTCGTTCGTCAAGGCTCCGCGCTGCCAGTAGCCCGACGCCACGGATGCTCCCGACACTCTGATCTCACCCACGTCGCCGTCAGGCAGCGGGCAAAGAGTAAGCGGATCGACAATCAAGACATCGAGACCATCGGCTGGAACGCCGCAACTTACTATTTCCAGCGTGGCATCATTGCCATCAGGATCTGTTGCGACGACGGCGCGAGCGTCATTTGCGTATGCACCCGAGTCGATTCGAAGCGTTCTGGGCTCTTCATTGCGCGGCTTGCCGGTCACATAAAGGGTGGTTTCGGCCATTCCATAACAAGGATAGAACGCGCGCCGCTGAAACCCGCAAGGTCCGAAACGTTCCGCAAAACGTGTAAGCGTGTCTGCGCGAACCGGCTCGGCGCCCGAATAGGCGAGCGACCACGAAGCAAGATCGAGCGTTGCCAACTCGGCGTTCGATACTTTTTCCAGACAGAGTTCATATGCGAAATTCGGTGCGCCGCTGACTGTGCAGCGACGTGACGACACCTCGCGCAGCCAGCGCTCCGGACGGCGGAGAAACGATGCGGGCGCCATGAAACTCACGGGCACGCCGGCGCTAAACGAACCTAATATTGCGCCGATGAGCCCCATGTCGTGGTAAGGCGGAAGCCACGTCAGATGATGGTCGTCCGGCCCGAATTGCAAGTGCAATGCGATGGCGTACAGGTTATGGAGGAGATTGGCATGCGTGACCATCACCCCCTTTGGCGTGCCTGTTGACCCCGACGTGTATTGCAAGAAAGCGATTTGCTCACTTTCGATCGCGGGTTCACGCCAACTAGATTCGAACGCATCCAAGGGTTCACCCGTCGCGATCCAGCGCAAGCGGGCCAGGGGCACCGGTAACTGGGCGCGCTCTCCTAGCGCGTCGACAACGGTATGCGTGGTAAGTGCCGCACTTGCCTGACAGTCATCGGCAACGGCGGCGAGACGGCTACGCAAACGCGGGTTCAGTGGAGGGTAAGCGGGTACCGCAACCATTCCGGCATACAGACACCCGTAGAACGCGCAGAGATAATCGAGCCCGGCCGGATAAAGCAGGAGAACTCGCTCGCCCGGCCGCCCTCGCGTCTGCAAACGCGCGGCGATCTGGCGAGCACGACGGTCAAGTTCGGCGTAGCTCATGGCAATATCGATCGGACGGCTTCCCGAATAATCGATGAACGTAAAAGGCAGCCCGGACGGCGCGATGCTTGCGCGCCCGCGCGCGATATCCACAACGTTGCGGCAGGCATAGGGCCAGTCGGGAACCTGAAGTTGCAAAGAGGACGACCTGATCATGGCAGCGAATCCAGGAATGGGAGGGTAAGGTTCATCGCGCTATTGCACTCGCGCCTAGACCAGACTCGACGCGTCGCTTGTCGCGATAAAGCGTTGCCATGCCTCCTCCGAGAGAGGTCGTCCGAAGCTTTGAAGACCGGCAAGCGAGAACCCGTGCTTGTGCGCGAGGCGCTGCTGTCGGCTTACTTCAAGAACGTCGAGCGTCGCACCGAGGCTCGTGTGCTCGAAGTGGCCTTCGAGTGCCAGCAGCATCGTTTCCGCCATGCAGGCGTACGACGTACCCGCCTGGATCCCGTAAGGACCGACTCGAGGCTGCCCCGGCAACGCAATTACGCCACCATCGATCACTAGAACGTCCGGGCGTCGCTTGACGATGGATGAATCGAATGAGCGTGGCCGTGAGATGTCGCACACGATCGTGCCGGAACGCAGCATGTCGTCGTCGATCAATTTTCCGGGGAAGCTAATTGCAGTGACGGCAATATCGGCGAGTCCGATGGCGCTTGCCTGACTCGTCAGGATCAGCGCCCCCGAAGCCTCAAGTTCGTCAATGATCGACTCAGGCGAAAGGCCCCTTGCAACACGTTTCGCGATCGCGGCTGCGATCGACCCGGCATGGACGAACTCGTCCGGTTCGACGACAGTCCGGGCAATCGTCAGGGCAACGGCCAGCAGGCGCGCTCGGCCAAGCGCCGGCTTGTGTGCCGGATTGCCTACGAGCACAAGTCGTGGCACTCGACGCGCCAGCAAGATCGCCATGCAGGCACCGATCGCTCCCGCAGCGCCGACGATGCACGCACAGCTTTCGCCCCAGTGTCGCTCCGTCCGATGCACCGCCATATCGAGCGCTTCGATGCCCGCGACGACCGTGTACGAGTTGCCCGAAGTAAGAGGAATCCCTTCATCCCGCAGTAGAACTCCGCCACCGCTGACGACCGACGTATAGGCGCCCAGTCCAACAATGCGCGCGCCGCGGTCTATCGCGAGCCGCAAACCGGCCTTTAGCACGGCGAGCGCTGCCGTTTGTGGCAACCGCCGAAACTGCTCCGCGGTATGGCTTAGCAGAATGAAATCGCCCCGCGCCCTCGCGCCGCTTTTCGACTGAATATCCACGGTGCTGCCAAGTACCGGGTCAATCAGTCCGTCCATGCTGTCTGCAAACTCCCGCAATTCGCCCGCATTGAGGTTGGAAAGACTGGGGTCATAGTCCGCGTAGCTCTGGTCATCAAGCGGGTGAAGCAAGAAAGCAAATCGGTGCGCATCCGGACCCATTGCTTGCTCGGTTGGACGATTTATTGGACGTACGCTTGGCAGCGTGGCCAGGTCAGGCGCCTCACGTTTCAGGATGGCCCGATAGAACCCGCCGGTCTGACGCGTAGCCAGCATCGCGACAGCGCGCCCGATTGCATCCGCCGCGAAGACGCATTGCGCGTGTGTTGCGGTGAGGGGCGGTTGCACTCGGAGGACGTCGCCTCTATTCAGGGTAGGGGCAAGCCGTACGCCCTCGACATTCATCAGGTAGCTCGCGACAAATTGAGCGAGTTCCTTTTCCGCTGCAGCAATGCCCAGGAAGCTTTCGGGCCAGTGCCGGCGGTCGGATGTAAAGCGAATACCCAGCATGAACCCTTCTCCTCGGATTTCCTCGATTAGCCAGGGATGCTCCGCACGGATATCCTCAAACCTGCCTTTGAGATACGCACCCTCGGCTTTTACATGACGCATCAACGCGCTGTTGTCTCGCGTCAACATGTCGAGCGTCGCGAGTGCGGCTCGGGCGGCCAGCGCGTTTCCCGCGAACGTGGAGGAGTGCTTTAGCGCAAACTTCTCGCTATAGGCAGACGCCGTCGCCAAGGTCGCACCGACGGGGACGACACCTCCACCCAGCGCCTTTGACACGGTCATGATGTCCGGCTGAATGCCTTGCTCATTGCACATGAACATCACGCCCGTTCGCCCGAGTCCGGTCTGCACTTCGTCGACGATAAGCAAAACTTCATGACGTCGGCAGATGGCCTGAACCTCGCTTAGATATCCCCGACGTGGCACGCGTACGCCGCCTTCACCCTGTATCGGTTCGACGACGAACGCTGCATATTCGCCAGGCCGTGCAACGAAACATGCTTCCAGGGCGGTCGTGTCGTCGAATTCGATGTGATCGAACCCCGGCAGTGGCAAGCCGAAATGCGCTTGATAGTCAGGCTTCCCCGTCGCGGATAAAGCGCCGAACGTTTTGCCGTGAAATCCATTACGCGTCGAAAGAATGCGTCGCCGGCCGGTAGCATGACGCGCCAGCTTCAACGCGGCTTCCACCGCTTCGGCGCCGCTGTTGGAAAGCGTTACATAGCGC
>NZ_JBAUSA010001117.1:0-1615 GCF_049581465.1 Caballeronia sp.
AACTAACGAACAACGCGACTGCAGTCACCGAAGCGCGAAAGAGAGGCTAAGGAACCGCTGACTCCGGCGTCGGCGATGGGGGCCCGCCATAAATTGGAATTTATTTGTTTTTAGGGCCCGCCGCCCGATATCTTGAGGGTCATGATGCGACGGCGCGCATGCGTGTACCGTCCTGCCGAAGCGAAGAGGAGGCAAGAATGAGGGTATCGCCCCTGAGCCGGCTGGTGATTGTGGCTGCCCTGGCGGGTTCGCTGGCGGCTCCCATTGCGGTGCGCGCACAAGATCGAGGCATTCCGGTCATGACGCTGCGGGCCGCATTGCGGCTTCCCCCGGACCAGCTGCCGACTGTGTTCAGAAGCCCGAACCCCTATCAACACGAGCCTTACAACATCCATCGGACCGATGGCCTAAGCCGTAATCCCGACGATTGCATGAGATGGGGCTGCATCGACCGCCGGTAGTGGGGCCGAAGATAACTTAGGACGCCGAAGAGCTAAGGCGCCGCAGTCAGCCCTCCCCCTCGGTGAGGCTAAGGTTAGAACTTGACGCGCAAGCCGGCGGTCGGGGCGATGTTTTGGGTCGCCAAAAACCCGTTCGCCAGACCGCCATAGACGTTCGAGAACATCACGCCGGCGTAGAGATCGACCCGCTTCAACGGCCGGTAATCGACCATGGCCGAAATCGCGTATTGCGTGCCGGCGCAAGCGTTGCTGTTCGCGCGGACGACGTTGAGGACGTTCCCGCTTGCCTGGACAAAACTGGTCTTGGCATAGGCGCAGGGCGTGGTTGAGGAATTATAGTTGTTCTGGTTCTCGTAGTAAAAGGCGCCGCTCACATCGAGTTGGGAATTGACCGCATATTTGGCGCCTATGAAGGGGACGTTGACGACCCTCACTCTGTTATAGGCGGTGGTGTTGGTCCATGCGGTCGGAAAGAGTTTCGCGAGCGCTTTGTCGCTCGTAACGATGGTTGCAGGAACGCTATAGCCGCCGAGTGTCTGGAAGCCGTTCAAATAGTTGTCGCTGGGATTGGCTTGTTGCCACCACATCCAGCCGCCTGAGAGCGTCACTGGGCCCCACCTGTACTTCGCGAGCAGCATAAGACCGCTGTTGTTGGACAGCGTCGCTTTCAGGTCGTCGGGGCCATAGAAGTTCGGGATCCCGCTGGTGCAGCCGGTCTGGCCCTTGAAGGGGCCTTTGGCGACCGTGGAGCAGGCGCCGGTGAAGTTGGAGAGGCTGACCGCGTTCTGGGCGTAACTCCCGACGACGTCCACCGAGAAGAGGCCGCCAAAGCCTTCGATGTCGGCGCCGACATCGCCCTGGTAGAAGCCGGTCGTGCCGTTGCCTTGGGCATACCCACCCCACTGCATCAAGGCCCCGCCGTGGAAGTTCTCGTAGTTTACCCGGTACTTCACGCCGGTGTTGGCGCGGTTGGTTTCCGTGTCTCCGAAGCCGGCGTAGGAGCCGGAATAGCCAAGCGCAGAAAACGCATAGGAGCCGCCCATCGGGTCGTAGGCGATGACGCCGTCGAGCGTCAGCGATGTCACCCTGCCGACGGTGAGCGTTCCGAAAGTCTTATTGCTGAGGCCGATATATCCGACCGAGTTGTCAAATTG
>NZ_JBAUSA010001118.1:0-10777 GCF_049581465.1 Caballeronia sp.
GAGACCCAGGCGATCGGCCAATCCGCCGGGCCGACTGGCGCACCGCAGCTAGACGCCCTGACGAGCCAGCTGAACGATTACTACACGGTATTGACTGTGGCAGACAATGCCCTGACGAACAACAGCATGCCGCCCGCGAGCGATGCCGCGGTGAAGCTCAAATTGACAGCCGATACGCTGCCCGCGCCGTTTCGCGAGATCCTGCGAAGTCTGGCGGTCCAAGGCTCGCAAGAGGTCAACCAGGGAATTGGGCAACTGTTGTCGCGTCAGATGGTGGTGACTATCGGCGATGCGTGTCGGCTTACCGTCGATGGCAACTATCCATTCGCGCCTGACAGCAAGCAGGATGTGAGCATCGATGACTTCACTCGGGTGTTTGCACAGGGCGGGGTAATCGACGATTTCTTCGTCAAGACGCTTGCGCCGTTCGTCGACACCGCAGCGAGACCTTGGCGCTATAAGACTTTGCCCGGTGCAACTGAGCCGGTACAAGGACCGAACCTGGAACCCTTCGAACGGGCGAAGGCGATCCGCGATGTGTTCTTCACCGATGCGGGTCAAAAGAAGCTTGCCTGGAAGGCCGAGATCAAGATACCCGAACTCGATCCGACGATCACTGGCCTCGTGCTTGATATCGATGGTCAAAGCGAGCAATACCAGCACGGCCCAGACCGGCCGTTCGCGGTGACGTGGCCGGGTCGGCGTGGCGGTGCGCATGCCGAAATCACGGCAAACCCGCGCATTCGGCCGGATACATCGACACTGTCCACGGACGGTCCGTGGGCATTGATGCGGCTGTTAAAGAAGGGGCGGCTAATCGAAACGGCAACGCCAGGACGCACACGCGCTGAGTTCGACTTCGATGGACGCAAAGCGATCCTCGATGTGGTCAGCACGGGTAGCGTGGCAAATCCGCTCACCAGCAATGTGCTGAAATCGTTTCAGTGTCCGAGTTCGATGCCGACGTTCAACCTGCCGGACAGCGGGCCGCCCGTTGGCTTACCCTCAGCATTGCCGGCAGTGCGAGTGCAAGCCGAGCCGGCAGTGACCGCACCCCGCGTGGAGAGCGTTGCGGAAACGGTCGATTACGCGCCGGAACGCCGCGAGCCGCCACCGGTTAAACCGAGTGTCAAGGCCGCGCCGGTGATGGATGACTGGGTGGGGACGCGTTAGTCTTCGTCAGGCCACAGCCCAGAAACTGCGGGATCATCTGCTCATGGAGGCAGCGTTAAGAGTGCCCTGATCGAGGCACGCGGAATTCGGGACCTATGCACGGAAAAATCTGCAATATGCTTTTCAGATAATTGATGTGAATAACGAGATCAATCGCTAATGGGCGTTTCTGCGCCCTCGCGCTCCGGAAAGACCGATCTTCTGTTACTCCGTTGTTTAGGTCCCGCGAACTGATTGAGACAGTATTGAACAAGACCAATGTCGAAGTAATAATTTGTCTTTCAATCTTGGTATGTAGGACATCTGATAAATTGTGACGCTTGCGGTCTGGACGAAGGGGTTAAGGGACGGCTACGCTTCCCTGAAAATCACAGAGAAGTAGAGGGAGCAGGGCACAGCAAACACTGCACCGGTCAATGCAACGCCGCGGTGCAATGATTGTCAGCAGGTGTTTTTTTAATTGTCCAACATGGGAAGTATGAAATTGACGACGATCAAGCGTTTGCTTAGCAAGACATCAGCACTTAGTGTAGTTGTACTGTCATCTCTTGTGATCACTTCCGCCTATGCACAGTCAATGGGAAACATGGGCGGGTCGGACAAGGTGTCGGTCGGAACAATGTCCATCCTTGCCGCTCCATCCGTAGCGGTCGCTGGGAGCGTAGGTGGCAAACCTCTAGTTGGCTCGGGCCTCGCGGGCATGGGAAGCGTTCTGGTTGTTTCAGGGATAGCCCAGGGCGCGAAGGATACCGTCGAAGTCATTCTCGATGCGTCGAGTGGAACGGGTAAGGTGTCAATAAAGCTCGGGCGATCGGCCTTCGAGAAGGTAGGCGTTTCGGTCGGCACCACAGTGCAGGTTGTGGCCGAATCAACAGGCACGCTTCTGATTGCTTCAGGAAAGCTGCTTGCCTTCATTCCAAACACAGTCGGCGAAGCGCTTCTTTACAATGAGCAAGTTCCCGGAGCCAGTCTGCAATGAAGCCGCGATCGATTATCAAGCGGTTATGGATCGCGGGCCTCGTAGTTGTGCTGTTCTCTCCGCTGCTTGCGTCTGCAGGGCAGAACTGCAACGACGCGTCGCTAGCGCCCACGACGGTTAGCAGCGCGATGCGCACAGCGCTGAACGTGACGGCAGAACTAGACAAGCGGCAGGTTCAGGTCGCGTTGCTAGGGCGTGTTGGACAGGACCTCTCTGGTTATAACCTCAAGTACAGCCACGTCGGTTTTATCTATCGCGAAGATCCCGATGTGCCTTGGCGCATCGTCCACCTGCTTAACGCGTGCGGAACGGCCGAGTCAGACCTGTGGTATCAGGGCGTAGGCAATTTTTTCCTCGACGACCTCTTTAGCTTTGACTCTGTTGTCATTGTCCCGCCCCGGGAAATCGCCGAGAAGCTGTTGCAGAGTTTTCGGAATGCTGGCGCTCTGCGTTCCGTACACGATAGTCACTATAGTATGGTCGGGTATCCATTTTCCACCCGCTATCAGAATTCGAACGATTGGGTGCTGGAGACGCTCGCGGCGGTCGAAGCGAAAGATGCCAGGATTGATACTCGTGAACAGGCGCAGGCGTGGCTTAAGCTCGCAGGGTATCAGCCATCGGAAATGCACATTGGTGCATTTAAACGTCTCGGTGGTCGCATGTTCAAGGCCAACGTTGCGTTCGACGACCATCCGTCGGAGCTGCGCTACTCAGACCGCATTCAAACCGTAACGGTTGACTCGATCATCGAATTCCTCTCTCGGCGTAACGAGGGCTGGCAGATCGTGGCGATTCCATCGCCGCGGGACGAGTTAAGGCAAGCAGCTGCGTTTGGGAAATAGGCTCTTAAATTACAAACGTCGACATAGTTGCGTCCGCGTCGGAGAGTGATGCATTGGCTGCTGGAAGCCCACGACAGGTGTGTCGCCGGGCAAGGACATGTCGGTCGTCGATATTTGTTGTCCCCGAGAGCGTGAGTGGCAACGCTCTCGCGTAGCGTCTGGAAATTCCGGCGGTGGAAGACCACCACCTAACCCACCCCCCACATCCCCACCAAGGGCGAATCAACCGATTCGCCCTTCACCTTCCCAGCAACCGCTTTAAACCTTCGTATTAACAAACATCCCGTTCAAGCTCGACGAGCCGTTTTGCTGGAGGTTGGAGCTGAGGGTTTGCAAGAACTGTTGCAGCGTTACATTCGATGCGGTCGATGTCGATCCGCTTGACGTCCCACTCGACGAAGACCCGCCTAACGATGACACCAGGTTCTGGAAGTCGGTGGACAACTGGCTTGATCCGCTCGTACTTGTCGAACCCGTAGAACTACCGCTTAGCGAATTGGCGAGTGCTGCCAACGACGAACTCAGATCGCCATATTGATTGCCTTGTGGCGGAGGCGGCGGGAGCTGAGCGACTTGGGAACTGGCGGACGTGCTTGCGGCCGCAGTCGTGCCGCTGATTGCGCTCGTTCCGGTTGTACTTGCGTCGGTGGTCGATCCCTGTTGCCCCGAAACCGACTGAAACAATGCGCCAACGAACTGCTGCAACATTGCGGCAAGACTGGTCGAAGACGCGTCGGTCGTAGAGGCCGTGCTGCTAGTGCCAGCAGACGTGCTCGACGCGGCGGTCGTGCCCGTCGTAGCCGTTGTCGCCGTCGCGCTCGTTGTACTCGTGGCCGATACAAGTCCAAGTTGTGCGAGCGTTTGCGCCAGCGCATCAGCGAGTGAATTACCGCTGTTGCTCGAATCCGATGACGACGTCGACGACGCCTTGTCCTTCCCGCCGCCGCCTTTATGCGAATGCATCCGATGCACTTCGGTAGGTTGGGTCGCGTTGGTGGTTCCCGTCAATGCTGCGGTCGACATGTTTTCCTCTTTTGTTATGAGTCCGACCACGTTATCGACGAACCTCGCACGTCCATCCGTCGATATAAGCCGACACTTGGCGTTTGATCAGGGGTTTAGATAGTCGAGTAAGAGAGCCTCGTTAAACACCGCGCACGCGACGAGCTTCGACTGTTATTACGCACGACTTACACGCGGACCGTGCAACCCTTTAAACACTGCTCAAAACAGTAGATCGCAGCGACTGAACCTGACAATCGCCTTCTATTTTGCGCACGTTTAAGAAGCGCATGTTCAACGTGCTTACAGCTCCAAGGTAAGGCGGAGTAATTAGTCCCAGGCACCGGTTCAGACCCAAAACCGCTCAAGATCAACCGCCGATGCCCCTCAACCCCCTATTTCGCCGAACTTGTCGCCAAACATGGGCAAGCCGCTCTTCGATGACTCTCGCGTCGCTTCGTCCTGAATCACATCCCAATGTTCGGCGAGGACGCCATCGGCGATACGCACGATGTCCGCCGTAATCCAAGCCGTCTTTTGGAAGCCGGAGAAGCGCCCATGCACGATCACCAGGTCGCCCTCGGCCAACGCGATGCCCGGTTCATACTTGAGCTCAGCGGGAAGGGATTCGATCAGGTTGCGCAAGCCATCGCGCCCGGGCGCAATGTGCGCGCTGTGCTGGATATAGTCCGGAGACCAGTACTTCTCCCATGCACTAGACTCGCGCCGGTTGAATGCCGACTCGAATGCTTCGAGCACCAGCGCCTTGTTTCTTGCTTCGGTCGATTGGGTCATGTCCTTCTCCTGAAGTGAAGCACGGTCAATCACTGCGGTTGCGTCATCATGTCATTGAACTGTTTAACGAACGTACCTTCGCCGGGGCCGGGATTATTGCGAAGCATCACTGCCTGCTCGACCACGACTTCGTCGCTATCTGTACCCAGCACCTTGATCGCTTCTGCAATGAACGGCGCAAGCGGCATCGCCCGTGGCTCTTCGTTGCTGTTCAGGAGGTCGGTCTGAACCCACGGCGGCGCGATTTCAAGCACCTTCACCGAACTGCCACCGAGCGTATAGCGCAGCGACAACGTATAGGAATGGAGCGCGGCCTTTGTCGATGAATACACGGCAGACATGGCGAGCGGCACGAATCCGAGCACCGACGATACATTGATGACCGCAGCGGACTCCTGCTTTTTAAAATGCTCGATCAGTGCCGATGTCATGCGGATCGGCCCCAGCAGGTTGGTCGTGACCGTCGACGTCAACAGGTCTTCCTCAATCACGCCGGCGGCATTGTCGATTTGCATGATGCCCGCGTTGTTGATCAGCACATTGAGCGCGGGGTAGTCGGCAATCAGTTTCTGCGCGACGGCAGCGATGCTCGCCGGGTCTTCCACATTGAGCTCGACAGACTGCATGCCTGGGTTTGCTTTCGTGGTTGCCTCCAGATGACCTTTCCTGCGGCCAGAAATAATGACCTGGTTGCCAAGCTTATGCAGCGCTTCAGCCAGTCCGCGTCCAATGCCAGAACCGCCGCCAGTGATGAAAATGGTGTTCCCGCTGAGTTTCATAAATACGCCTTTTGAATGTGGTCAGTAACGTCGTTAGAAGAGCCCAGAAGCTGCGCCGAGCATCGACGTCGCCTGTTCTGAACCGATAAGTTCAATATTGTTCGATGCAAAGTTGCCAGTCAAGAAAATTGAACTGAATAGTTTTTTAGTGAAATTCCGAACAATCGATGGGTCGAATCGGTGCTATCGCGATCGAATGCTTGTCAAGGCAAGTGAGTCTTCCAAACATGCGGCTTGACTGGATCGGCGTCTAGGGATGCGGCGTTTGAATCCAGCGAGAAAAGCGGAAGAATATTGTCTGCGTTCGGGTTGTTTCCCACAAACCCGGCAAACAGACCTAAAATCCCAGTCCGCAGCCGCTGCTTAATAACGTGCTCGCGGCGCAATAATGGCAATAACGCGCTTGCGGCACCGCAAAGCCACGGTTCTCGTCTTCGACTTATTCTTAGCGCGTGGGACCCATACCGGGACCGGCGCACCGAGTTAGCGATCAGCGTGTGACCATGGATTTACTACGACTACGCAACATCCAGGAACCTTCCTGCGAGCAGGGCGTTACATACAAACCGTCCTGATCACCCTGGCAGCTGAATTCGATCTACCGAGGCGCCGATGTTTTCAAATCTGGCTGTGCAACTCATCAACGGACTTGCCGAAGCGAGCGCGTTGTTCCTGGTCGCGTCGGGCTTGTCGCTCATCTTTGGCGTCACGCGGATCGTCAACTTTGCCCATGGCTCGTTCTACATGCTGGGCGTGTACGTGGCCTATAGCATGGCGAGCCGGTTCGGATCGACAGTGGCCGGCTTCTGGCTTTCTATGCTGTCGGCGGCCCTGGTCGTCGCGGCGCTGGGGGCACTCGTGGAAGTGCTTGTTCTTCGGCGCATCTATCAGGCGCCCGAGTTGTTTCACTTGCTCGCGACCTTCGCGCTCGTGCTGATCTTCCGCGACGCCGCGCTCTACATATGGGGACCGGAAGACTTGTTTGGACCGCGGGCACCGCTATTATCAGGCGCCATCACCGTACTGGGTCATCCATTGCCCACCTATAACATCGCGCTGATCGTCATCGGCCCCCTGGTGCTCGCGATGCTTTGGTACGCACTTACGCGCACCCGTTGGGGCACTTTGGTGCGTGCCGCCACGGGCGACCGCGAGATGCTCGGCGCGCTCGGAATCAATCAGGCCTGGCTCTTCACCGGCGTTTTTTTCGTCGGCGCGTTTCTCGCAGGACTCGGCGGCGCGTTGCAGGTGCCGCGAATGTCGGCCAATCTTTCGCTCGACCTCGATACCATTGGCAATGCGTTTGTCGTGGTCGTGGTCGGCGGCATGGGTTCGATTCCAGGCGCGTTCGTCGCTGCGCTGCTGATCGCGGAGATCAAGGCGCTGTGCATCGGTATCGGCGATGTAACCGTATTCGGCGTCGTGTTTTCGCTAAGCAAATTCACGCTAGTCGCTGAGTTCGTGCTGATGGCCGTTGTCCTGGTGATGCGGCCGTGGGGCTTGCTCGGCCGAGCGCAGACCGTCGTCCGTTCCATGGCGGTCGCCGAAACACCCTTGCGTCCCGCCGAGAGGCGACTGAAGATTTTCGCGGGCATCGTGCTCGCCGCGCTCGTGATTGCACCCGCGTTCTCCGGCGTGTTCCCCTACATGCCGATCCTGCTGGTGGAGATTATGATCGCCGTCCTGTTTGCGACGAGCCTGCATTTCATCATGGGTCCGGGTGGGATGCACTCGTTCGGTCATGCGGCGTATTTCGGACTGGGAGCCTACGGGGCAGCGCTATTTCTCAAGGTAATTAACCTGCCAATGGAAGCCGCGCTGGTCCTCGGCCCGTTGCTTGCCGGCTTAGGCGCGATCGTATTCGGCTGGTTTTGCGTGCGCCTTTCCGGCGTCTATCTCGCGATGCTGACGCTAGCGTTTGCGCAAATCGTATGGTCGGTCGTATTCCAGTGGGACGCCGTCACCGGTGGCAGTAACGGCATTCTCGGGTTGTGGCCTTCAAACTGGCTAAGCTCGCCGGTGGCTTACTACTACGTCACGGTGGTGTTCTCCGTCGCGGGAGTAGGGCTGTTGCGTCGCATGCTGTTCTCGCCGCTTGGCTACGCGATGCGAGCGTCGCGGGATTCGACATTACGCGCCGAGGCTATCGGTATCGATGTGAAACGGATCCAGTGGGTGGGCTTCGTGATCGCGTCGCTGTTCTGCGGACTCGCCGGATCGCTGTATGCGTTTTCCAAGGGAACGATATCGCCGGAGGTGATTAGTGTTGGGCGCTCGGTGGACGGCCTCGTGATGGTCCTGCTCGGCGGCTTGCAAACGCTCGCGGGTCCTATCGTGGGCGCTGCGGTGTTCACGTGGCTTGAAGACACGGTCGCGCGCCAGACCGACTATTGGCAGGCGCTGCTAGGCGCCGCGATCCTGTTCCTGGTGATTGCGTTCCCGCAAGGCATCGTGGGATTCGTGCGTGATAAGTTCGGACGAGACGGGAAGGCGGACGCAAGCGTCGCCGGCAAGCCGGTCGAGGAGGCTTCGTGACGCTCCTTCGGGTCTCAAAGCTTGAGAAGTCCTTTGGCGGCGTCAAGGCCGTGGACGACGTCTCCTTCGACCTCGCAGCAGGCCAATTGCTGGCACTCATTGGGCCGAACGGAGCGGGAAAATCGACCTGCTTTAACATGCTCAACGGCCAGCTAAAGCCAACAGCAGGGTCCATTCTTTTGAACGGCAATGAGATCGCCGGCAAGCGCCCACGCGATATCTGGCGTCTGGGCGTGGGCCGGACTTTCCAGATCGCTGCGACTTTCAACTCGATGACCGTCGTCGAAAACGTGCAGATGGCGTTGATGTCGCGCGACCGGCAGTTGTTCAACTTGTGGAAGCCGACATCATCCATCCACGCTGACGAAGCCATTGCATTGCTCGAACAGGTCGGCATGGCGGCACATGCGCGACGCGCATGCGGTGTGCTCGCCTATGGCGACGTCAAGCGTGTGGAACTCGCCATCGCCCTCGCCAACAAGCCGCAACTTCTCCTGATGGACGAACCCACGGCGGGCATGGCGCCCAAGGAACGCCACGACCTGATGGCATTGACCAAGCGACTCGTCATCGACCACAAGCTCGGCGTGCTGTTCACCGAGCACAGCATGGACGTGGTGTTCGCCTACGCCGACAAGCTGCTCGTACTGGCGCGCGGCAAGTTGATCGCCGAGGGGGACGCCGAGTCCGTGCGCAATGACCCGCACGTGCGCGAGGTGTATTTCGGCACGGGCAAGACATTCACGCCGCGCGCGCCGCTAGCCGCCGATGGAGTTTCGCAATGACAATGAACGCGGTCGCCGATGAACCATCCTTGCTAAAGGTCTCGGGCTTGAACGCGTTCTACGGTCGCGCGCAAATTCTTTACGACGTCGAACTCGAAGTCGGACGCGGCGAAGTCGTTGCCCTCATGGGACGAAACGGCGCCGGCAAATCGACGACGATGAAAGCGCTCATGGGCTTGCTGCCCGCGCGTCGTGGCTCAATTAGTTTCTGCGGCCATGACATCGCGAGGTTGCCGCCTTACAAGATTGCGCGCCTTGGGATGGGGTTCGTGCCGGAAGACCGGCGCGTGTTTGGCGATCTATCGGTGATGGAAAATCTTGACACCGGGCGTCGGCCGCCACGCGACAACGCGCCTAGCTGGACGCCCGAAAAGCTGTTCCGGCTGTTTCCGAATCTCGGCGAAATGCCGAACCGTCGCGGTAGCCAGATGAGCGGCGGCGAGCAGCAGATGCTGACTGTGTCGCGCACGCTGATGGGCAATCCGATCCTGGTCTTGCTCGATGAACCGTCGGAAGGCGTGGCGCCGATTATTGTGGAGCAGATGGCCAACATGATTCTCGAACTGAAGCGCGAGGGCTTGTCGATCCTGCTCTCCGAGCAAAACATGCATTTCGCCGAACTGGTCAGCGACCGGGCGTATGTACTGTAGAAACGACAGATTCGTTTTAGCGGCCCGATAGAAGAACTCGCTCGCGATGAAGCGGTGCGGCGCGCGTACCTGAGCGTCTGATCTGCTTTGCCCCGGGGCCAGATTTGCTTTACGCTTCCCCGTTCCTGATACAAGCAAAAGCAATCTTAAGCAACCTCAAGCAACTCGCTAAGCGACTCCTAGGCAATCGCTAGCCAATCTAATTCGGAGAGAAATCTATGACCACGCGTGCGGGTTCGTTGTTGCGTTGTGCGGTTTTCATGTTGACGCCGCTAGCGGCCGCAGTCGTGTCGGCAAGCGCTGCCGCCGACACCATCAAGATTGGCGAGATCAACAGCTACAAGGCCCAGCCTGCGTTTCTCGGGCCGTACAAGAATGGCTGGAACCTGGCGCTTGATGAAGTCAACGCGGCGGGCGGTATCGACGGCAAGATGCTTGAAGTGATTTCGCGCGACGACAATGGCAATCCGGGCGACACGATCCGCGTCGCGCAGGAATTGATGACGCGCGAACAGGTGTCGTTGCTGTTTGGCGGCTTCCTTTCGAATACGGGTCTCGCACTTGCCGACTACGCGAAGCAGCGCAAGGTATTTTTCCTCGCCGCCGAGCCGCTCACCGACAAGATCGTCTGGCAGGACGGCAACAAGTATACGTATCGCCTGCGTCCTTCCACCTACATGCAGGTAGCGATGCTTGTGCCCGAAGCGGTTAAGCTCAACAAGAAACGCTGGGCCGTCGTATATCCGAACTACGAGTACGGCCAGTCCGCCGTTGCTACTTTCAAGCGCTTGTTGACGGCGGCGCAACCTGACGTCGAGTTCGTTGCCGACCAGGCGACGCCGCTTGGCAAAATCGATGCTGGCGCGGTCACGCAGGCGCTTGCCGACGCAAAACCCGACGCCATCTTCAACGTCGAGTTCGCGGCTGACCTTGGCAAGTTCGTTCGTGAGGGCAACACACGCGGCTTGTTCAAGGACCGCGCGGTTGTGTCGTTGCTGACTGGCGAACCGGATTACCTTGATCCGCTGGGTGCCGAAGCGCCTACGGGGTGGATTGTCACAGGTTATCCGTGGTATTCGATCGATACCCCTGCGAACCGGAAGTTTGTCGCTGCGTACGAGTCGAAATATCACGACTATCCGCGACTCGGGTCGGTGGTTGGATATTCTGCGCTGATGTCGGTGGCGGACGGATTGAAGAAAGCGAAGTCGACTGATCCGGACAAGCTTGCGGC
>NZ_JBAUSA010001119.1:0-6917 GCF_049581465.1 Caballeronia sp.
GGCTTACCTACAAGTCGAGCGCCTTGATGCATCCGGCGTTAAAAAACAGTGATCGTGCCACAGCGAAATGACGCGGAATGAATGACCGCTTCGTAGAACAGCGACCGTCTCCTACGGGGTCGCGTGCAGCCGATCACAGACAGGCAAAGATCGGCCGGTTTGGGACCCGCAACGTCGCAACGTCGCCGCGTAGATCGCCAACAATCAAAAGGCTACAGGGCGAGAATGCTGTTGACGTTTATTGACCGCTTCCGCGCCCGATCCAGGAGTAGCATTTGATTTGCGGGATACGGCCTGCGCACATTCAAGAGCGGAAGGCAGCGTAGCCGATGCAGGGACGGAACTGGTGGTGACGTCGCCTTCCATAGGTAGTGGGGAACTGTCGGAATGAAAAAAATCGCTTTGCTATTGAAGGTGATCAAGAACGATCTGCGCGTACTCTGGTATGCGCTGGGGCACCCCAACCGTCCTGTATGGCTGATGCCCGCAATCGTTCTTGTAGCGTTGTACGCGATCGATCCTTTCAATGTCGCTGTTCCATTCGTCGGGATTGTGGACGATGGAGTGCTGGTCCCGATGGCATTGCACTTGATGGTCCGCTGTCTGCCACCCGAGTTGCAACGTCTACGCCGCCGATGATGGAAATCAAACCCGCAATGTAACGCAGAGTTCGGCCAACTTCGGGCGTTCGACATCGATACCTAGATCGCCGACAATCGCTATACGGCTGAGAAAACCGATGCTGACGATAGCGCGCAAGTCTTCGGGGGGTGTCATGAGACGGGCCGCCCGGGTCGTAGTAACCTGCACCATGCAGGCAAGGTTTGCGGCAGATTGGATTGGGTCGGCTCTCTTAAATAAAAACACTAGAGTAGTTCATTGATACCGGTCTGCTTTCCCACCGGGCAAATGCGCAGTTCGGTAAAGAGGTGTTTGGAGAGCGATGATGAAACCAAAGCAGTTGATGACGACAATGGTCGTGGCAACACTGTCTGTAGCGACCACTCTGGTGGGCGCCCAATCCGTTCAATCTTCGCAGTCAAGCTCGACGCAGGCAGTATCGACTCAAGGTCCGAAGACGCGAGCGCAGGTGCGCGCAGAATTGGCCCAAGCCCGCGCGGACGGGACTATTTCGCGTTTCGGCAACCCGGATCCTTATGGGCCCGGTGGTACGCCGAATTTTACTAGCCATCCGGTGGCAAGTACCTGGTAGATCGATTGTGTGAACAGCGCATGTGGCTGTCCGCTTTGTGGAAATGTCGAATGTCTCCTCGGGGTGGCGTGCTGCCGATCGCCGCCATGCTGAGTTTGCGTTGCGGTTGCCGGTTACAGGAGGCAGTGACCGGCCCAGAGCGTGTCAAAACGCGTAGACGCTGGAAATTTGACGGCGTTTTCTCAGTGGCAGATCTCAGCTTGTCGATTGCGGCACCACAAACGTCACATCAGAGCCAAACGTATTGCAAGGTAACCGCATAGGCGCATCCTCAGCCTTGTCCACGAAGTCGAGTTCGGATAATTGATAGCGCATATTCCGCTTGATGATTGGCGACAACGTTCTATAGTGAGACCACTTGAGGCTGGCCTTCTAACGCAACGTTGCACATGCAATTCGAAGCAGGCTCGAACGGGTCGTGCGCAAGAAGGGTGAACGCCTTCATCTTTACCGCGACGAATGACGTATTGCCGGGCCCCGGTTGTACTGGCAGCGCATGGGCGTGCATACCGCCCTGGCTAACTGCCTTTGCTAACTGCCTTTGCTCCATTCGACGCGCAACCACCGCCTTGATGGCGGCGGACAGCTGTGGCAGAAGATGGCGACATCATAAGCGCGGCGCGAGATCCGGTTCAGCCTGCCCTCGAGTCCTGGGCGGAGCGCTGGAAAGATCAGGCTTGCAATGAGCGCACCCTTACACATCAAACCGATCGAGTGGCAACTTCCGACCGATCGAGATTTTTCAACGTACTCAAGAACGATGCGCCTTAGTCAAACGTGTCCGGAACTCGATGTGTCGTTGTTCGTTGACGTAATAAAATCAGGCGGCTTGTTGGTGAAAAGGGCTCATGCCTAAGCGACTACCCTGACTCAACCGGTTGCTGCGTCTGATCGCGCAACTCGGCGGCTTCTTTTCTTGTGAGGCGATGCACCAAATCCCGTTCTTAAGCCTACAAGAGCGGCCCCCGCTTTCCGATACCTCAGAGACTCCTTTCTTTATGAGGATTGAACAGATCATGATGCTTCTATCCAGGCATGTGAAACGTAAAAAATCTCGCGCCGTGCTTGCAGCATTTATTTCATTTTCTTACAAAAATCATCTGACCGCACTTCAAATAGCCGAGCAATGGCGAGGTGAATTGGAAACGTCAAGGGCTATCAGCAATAAGAAATTGCCGGCAGCACTTATTTGTAACCAAGGAGGCGAACATGAATGATTCCAGAAGATTCTCCTTGTTTGTCATCCTGACGCCGGTATTTTTTATTTTGACGCTATGGATTTCAGTTTTTCCACATGAATATGCTCACGCAATAACTGCGTGGATTTATGGATATAAGCTGAGCCCATTCGAGATATCGTTCGGAGACTTTAACTGGTAAAACGTACTGTTCGTCGACGGAATTGACGAGCATGTCGATTATTTCCTGATTTATCTGCTCGGCGACAAGCATGCCATGGGAATGATAGCGTTTGCTGGGCCGTTCATAGCAACAACACTTTTGTACATTGCGTCCTTGTTTTTTATGCATCTGAATATAATCAAGATCGCCCTTATTTATTTTATTTTGTTTGTTGGGTAAACGTTGCGAACTTATCTGAATTGATCAGCTACGCTATTCTGCGTTCGATTAGCAAGCATGGTGATATTGGCCATATCGAGTTTGCATGGGAAGTATCCCCGCGGTTCATTTTTATTGTGGGCAGCATCCTGTTGGCTGTTGCCACCTGGTATTTCTTTTCTCACACGCTTGTTGAGTTGTATCTACGCAGTCGATTGAACTCCACTGCTTCGAAGTGCTTTTTCCTGATTTTATTCGCAGTTCTTTTATTGCGATACCCTGGTGCTCGCGTGCTTATCGAAAACAATGGTGTATTTTCGGTAAGTCTTTCGATTTTATTTTGCGTACTTACCCCGGTTATTGTAATAATTTGCTGGCCGAAGCGCCAATGGGTAATGGCGCGAAAGGGCAAGTATGCGGCCGTAACGAGTTTAAAGTTCTGAACGCTATAGGCGCCTTGCGCGTGGGCGGGTGAATCTTATCGGCAGGATTCAATAGCACCGTCCCGTCCACCTCAGGCGTCCCAAGCGCCACTGAATGCACGCATCCAGCTACCGCCGAAGATCTTCGCGATGTCGACAGAACTGTAGCCACGCTACCAGTTCGGGGCGAAGGTTGCCGACGTCGGCGACGCTCTCGAAGCCCTCGATATATTTGGCGCCTGCTTATAACTCATCTCCGGTGGAAACTCGAAGTACGTCGCGGGATTGGCCCAAAATCTCGCGAATCCAATCGCTTGCGAATGGGTTGGAAAGGATGAGAGATCGCCCGACCGAAAGGCTCCTTCCGGTTCGGCGTCAGCTGGCATGCGCCAAATAATCGCCTGCCCTATGAATCCGTCGCCGCCGAGCGTCGCCGAACACTCGATGTTGAACATACGGTGCTGAAAACGCATGTAACCTCATCTCGTCGAGAAACTCCCGTTTGCGCGTGCGCTTCGTCGACAAATCCAATCCAAGATGAAGTTGCGTCATCGCATCACCCCGTTTTCGTCACTGCGCTTAGAGTAGTGCATGCCGCCAGCAAATGCAGCAGTTTTGCAGACCTTCCTCGAAATCTGGTGTGATGAAGCCGACGGCTTAGGTGGCAGCCCGGATGACTTCTCGTATGAGCGGCTTCTATTGCCAATCGCAAAACCGCTCCCCCCGGCGCAAGGCCGCCGTCCACCGCCCGGAACACTCAAGCGCCGGTCCTGAACATACGGCCTCTGATGTTGCTTTAAACGACGAGCTATTTGGCTTTGCCGACAGTAGCGCGCGCGTTTCGAGGTAGTTCCGACGTTCGCTTCGAAGAAAATAGACCGACCGCAACGGTTCGCGTACGACCGATCGTCCGTTGGGCAGAGGTCGGTAGAGTCGAGGTGTGACGCGGTGGGGCACTGTCACGTTGCTCGGGCTGTCGTTTTAAGATGATGCGATGAAGAAATCCAAATCGCTCTATCAAGGTCATCGCTTTCCGGCCGCCGTTATCAGCTGCGCCGTGCGCTTGTATTTTCGCTTCCAATTGAGCCTTCGCGACGTCGAAGAGTTGCTGTTCGAGCGCGGCGTTGTCGTGAGCTATGAAACGATCCGGCGCTGGTGCGACAAATTTGGAACGGGCTTCGCGCGCCGAGTGAAAGTGGCGCGTCCCAAGCCCGGTAGCACGTGGCACCTCGACGAGATGTTCATCACGCTGCGAGGCGAACCGTACCTATTGTGGCGTGCGGTCGACCAGCATGGCGCCGAACTCGACATCCTGGTGCAAAAGAGGCGCGATAAGGTCGCCGCCAAACGCTTCTTCAAGCGTGTGCTGCGCTCGAACCGGGTACCGCGCAAGATCGTCACCGATCAGTTACGCAGCTACCCGGCGGCTAAAGCTGAGACCCAGGAGCTTGCGAATGTGAAGCACGTGTTCGTCAAAGCGGCAGCCCGGCTGAATAACCGGGCCGAGAACAGCCACCAACCTACACGCGAACGCGAGCGTCGCACGCGCGGCTTTCGCGACCTGAGACGCACACAGAAATTTCTCTCGTGCTCCGGGCCAATCCGGCAACATTTCGCGCTCAAGCGGCATCTGCTGCGCGCTTCACTTTATCGCAAACAGCTCGCTGCCCGGTTCGTCGCTTGGTGCGAATTCGCCGACGTCACCCAAAATCCGTCGTTCGCTTTCTGACCAGTCATCACACCGGCTTCGTGCCGCCTTGCTCTCGGCAAGTTGACAAAGCCGTGCGCGTAGCCATTGGTGACCTTCGTCGCGTTGGTACCGTTCATGCCAGAACTGAACGATATCGGCTGTCCTGATTGGCACGATGGATATGCATTACGCACGGCCGACCGGCTACGCAAGCACCCGAAAGGCAGGGCAGAACCCTTGCCATCTCGTGGTGGTGAGCGGCGCGTCGAGCATAGGTTAACGCATACCGGAAGATGAACCATTGCCGCGGCATGGTCCGCGGGGACGCGTTCGTCCCAAGGCATGAAATCTCTTCAGGAATTTCGGGTGATGAAGGGCAACACACTGTGGTTCATTGGGTGGCAATACATATTCAGGATGCCGAAAGTACCGAGGCTTCGACGAAGGTTGCAGGGTAGGCGTTTTTCACATTGAAATAGAAAACGACGCTATCCAAAAAGCATCAGAATCGTCGCCGACGCAGCAGATGGGCGAGATTGAGACGATCGAGCAGGCAGATGAGCCGCCCGGACGTTCACACTGAATGGCGTTGGCGCTAACCTACTTCACAGATGGACAAGCGGGAGGCTCGTCCACCATTTAGATGAGGAAGGGCGATCAAAACGGCGAAGGTGTTATTCGACACGGACCGCCGCGGGCGGCTGTTTGGACATCGCAATCGATTAATCCGCCAGGCGGCCGTCATCGCGATTTTTCGTCAAGCGGCGTCGACAAACTGCGCCGACCATTGGCAAGTTTAATCTTTTTGCAGTGTGATCGGCCCTTGCTTCACCCGCTGCGCGAGCGTTTGAAGCAGTAAGAAGCCTTGTGTTCACTTAGATAGCAAAGCGAAGCAATCCAACGGAATTTATTGGAGCCCCGATGGTAACAAACAAAGAATTTGATCGGCATGTCCAGGAAAATCAGCGTGAGCTCGCCGCTTGTATTGGCACGCCATTTGATTTTATCGTGTGTGGCGCGGGAACGTCGGGGTGCGTAGTTGCAGCAAGGCTAGCAGCAGACCCACGGTTGCGCGTTCTACTGATTGAAGCAGGCGGCCGTGACGATAGCGAGCTCGTTCAAGACCCGAATCGCTGGCCGATGACGTTAGGCGGCGAGCTGGACTGGAGTTTTGTCGCGGAAAGAAATCCTCAGCTCAACGGACGTGCGCTCGCTTATTCAATGGGAAAAGTGCTCGGCGGCGGATCCAGCATTAACGTATCGACATGGTCGCGAGGTCACCAGGCAGATTGGGACTTTTATGCTGCAGAGGCGTCTGACGAGACATGGAGTTATCGCGCCGTGCTCGACCTTTATCGACACCGCATTGAAAGGTGGGCGGGTGATCCGGACGCAGCCTACCGAGGCGAGCACGGCGCGGTGCACGTGCAGCCGGCGCAGAGTCCCTTTCCTTTTTCAGAGCATCTGTTGGCAGGTGCTGAGTCGCTGGGACTAGCTCGATTTCCCAACGCGAATGGTCGCATGATGGAGGCTGCTGCTGGATGCGCACTGGTCGACGAAACGGTTTGCGACGGCAGACGCCAGTCGATCTTCCGCTCGTACCTTTATCCGATGATGGCGCAGCCCAATCTGACCGTCTTGACCGGAGCTCATGTCAACCGAGTCCTGTTCGACAATCGTCGCGCGACAAAGGTTGAGTTCACGTTCCAGGGTAAGGAGATGACGGTGGAAGCGACTCGCGAAATCGTTTTGTCGTTGGGCGCTATCCACACACCCAAAGTATTGATGCAGTCTGGAATAGGCCCGGCATCAGAGTTGGCTCTTGCCGGTATCCCTGCATTGCAAATCCTGGAGGGCGTTGGACGCAATTTGCACGATCACGTTTCCATCGCCTCTGTCTGGGCCAGCGATGGCGAAGTGCTCGGAGCCTCCCCTCGAAGCCAGACCGCGTGTTTCTGGAAAAGTCGTCCTGAACTGGACAGCCCAAACTTTTATAACTATGCCATTTCCGGGGCGTATCTCACGCCAGAAA
>NZ_JBAUSA010001120.1:0-3742 GCF_049581465.1 Caballeronia sp.
AAATTGGCGGTTTAAAACGCGTTTCTTTGCTTCGTTTCTTTGCGCGTTTGCAAAGAAATGAAGTCCCGCCCCGGATAGGGGCTAACAGAAATAAGCAAGAAAATCCGACTTAAGCAGAACGACCACGCGAGCAGAACGACTCAACGTTCTCCCCACACTCGCCGCGAACAGCACCCCGTCGTAACCCCACACTCTCCGCGAGCAGCACCCCTGGCGCCGCCCAAAAACCAAGTCCAAGGCTCAGCGCCCAGCGCACCCTGCCACGATGAAATCGAAAAACGCCCGCACCTTGGCGGCCAGGTGCTGCCTCGAAGGATAGAGCGCGTACAGCGGAAATTGCTCATCCGGCCAGTCCGGAAACAGGTCGATCAAACGCCCGCTCGCAAGCAAATCCTCCGCACCAAGCGCCATGATCTGCGCCACGCCATGTCCCGCCATGCACACGCTGTGCATCGTGCCGACATCGTTGACCGTCAACCTGCCATTCACCGACACGACAATCTTTTTCTTCCCACGATGAAACTCCCACGGAAACGGGTGCCCGGTTTCAGGATCGCGGTAATTGATGCAGACATGGTCGTTGCTCTGCAGATCGCCCGGCGCGCAAGGTCGGCCAAACTGCTTCAAATAAGAGGGCGATGCAACCGTAATGATCCGCGTATCAAGCAGCTTGCGCGCAACCAGCGTGGACGGACGCGGCTGGCCAAAACGGACGGCCAGATCGAAACCATCGGTCACCATGTCGCCAAGCTGATCGCGCGTGACAAGCTCCAACTGGAGGCCCGGGTGATCAGCGACAAATGCGCCAAGCGTCGGACCGAGCACCAATCGCGAAAAAAACGGATCGACATTCACGCGCAAGCGACCCCGCACGCTGTTCACGCCCTGCGATGCCGAGGCGGTCGCGTCTTCAAGGCCCGCAAGCAGCGGCTCAACCCGATCGTAGAAGCGCCGCCCCTCGTCGGTGAGGGTGACCACACGCGTGGTTCGGTCAAACAACCGGATACCCAGTCGCGCTTCGAGTCGTGCGACGGATCGGCTGACGCCCGATTGAGACATGTCCAGCGCCTCGCTCGCGGCGGCGAAACTGCCGCCATTGACGATAGCCGAGAGGACGCCTAAGCCGCTCAGAATGCGCTCGTCGAAAGGAATTTGTAGGCTCCGCGCGGATGGTTGGGGTGACGGCTAGCAGGTCGGCAAATCGCACCACGGCGTCGCTGCCGCTGGGTAAATGACCATGAGTTCAGTCGTGAGTTTATAAAGCTATTCTAAGTCAATGATTTGTATGCATGTACCTCATCTCAGCACCGTTTTTTGAATCTTAGAAACGATGTGCAAATGACGGTTTAAAGCGTTGAATAATAACAATTATACTTTCACATTGACGTGCACTCCTAAGGTTTAACACGAACTTATGAGAATGCCTGATAATTTACATGACAATAGTCGCACATCTCTTTGTTTTACCTAAATTTCTCAACCAATACAGATAATCGAGATTAGGTTATCACTGCAAGTAATTGATATATAATAATATTTATACAATGACGTGTTTAAAAAATTCACGAATAAACATCAACAACCCAACGTAAGCTTTTGATTACACGTCATAAAATTCGCCCGCAATAGAACGGGTCCGCCAACAATTCCTGTGGCGGACCCGCGTTTAAATTGGGGATCGAGTCCCTTTAAGATGCACCCGACTCGACGCCCACTCAAGCGAAATTCAGCTCACGCCGGCATCTTCCGAAACGCAATCGCAAAGCGATTCCAGCCATTTATCGCCGTCACCAGCAGCGTCAGGTCCACGATCTCTTCGTCGGTGAAATGCGGTTTGACCGCTGTCCAGACCTCATCGGGCACGTGATCGACCGAGATCAGCGTCAGCGCTTCCGTCCACGCCAGCGCGGCGCGTTCACGATCGGTGAAGAACGGCGTTTCGCGCCAGACCACGACCGCGGCAAGGCGACGATCCGTTTCACCGCCTTTCTTTGCATCGGTGAAATGCATGTCCACGCAGAACGCGCAGCCGTTAATCTGCGAGGCGCGCAGGCGCACCAGTTCCGCAAGCGATTTTTCCAGCGCCGACTTGCCGATGCGCTCTTCGAGCGCAAGCATTGCCTTGATCGCGTGGGGACTGGCCTGGTAGAAGTCGAGACGGGATTCCATGATCGTTTCCTCAATGTCGGATTGGTCGATTCGCATCGAATTCGATGCGATGGGAGGAGATTAAGACGCCCGGTGGTCTCGGGAAATAGCCGATTTTGGCTATTTTGAGGTAACCGGTGGCGCTACAGACCCATGTGCAGATCCCGTGCGAAATCTATGTGAGCTCACGCAGGCGGCGGCCCAGGATCTGCATGGCACGCTCGATCTCATCCAACTCGATCCCGCCGTACCCGAAAAGCAATCCTTGCCGTGCCGATGCTCCCCCGTAAAACGCCGAAATTCCATACAGCCCAAGCGATGGATCGAGGGCACCGCCCACCAGGTCCTTTTCCTTCAGGCCGTTCTTGAGCAGTGCCGTCAAGTGAATCCCTGCAACCGGCACGATCGGCTCGAACCATTGCGCCAGATCACCCTGCAAGTGCGCCACGAGCAGTGCGCGCCTTGCCTCGTAATGCTTGTGCATGCGCCGCAAGTGCTTGGCGAAGTCGCCATCGAGCATGAAGCGAGCGAGCGCTGCCTGCGTCAGCGTGCTGGAATGCCAGTCCGCGATCTGCTTGGCCTTGCGGATCGTCTCGTTCAACGATACCGGCGCCACGACGTAGCCCACGCGCAGTTCCGGGAAAATGGTCTTCGAGAACGTACCGACATAGGCCACCAGGCCCACGCGATCGAGGCTCTTCAGCGATTCCATCGGCCGGCCTTCGAAGCGGAACTCGCCGTCGTAGTCGTCTTCGATAATCACCGCGTCGCGCTGCTGGGCCCATTCAAGCAACGCGACACGGCGTTCCAGGCTCATCGGCATGCCAAGCGGAAACTGATGCGATGGCGTCACATAGACGAGCTTCGCCCGCTTCGGCAATTGCGCGACGATTATCCCCTGGTCATCGACGGGAACGCTCACCAGCGTAGCGCCAAGCGCCGCGAACGAAGCGCGCGCAGGGGGATAACCGGGATCTTCCATGGCGACGACATCGCCGGGACGCACGACCGCACGCGCCACCAGATCGAGCGCCTGCTGCGCGCCCTGCGTGACGATCACATCCTGCCAGTTGCTCACCACCGCGCGATTGAAGGCCAGGTAACGCGATACGGCAAGCCGCAGGTCCTGTTCGCCAGCGCAATCGTGATACTCGCCGCGCCCGCGCATCTGCAGGCGCAGCGCGTGGTTGATGCAGCGGCGCCAGGTATTGAAGGGAAAGAGGCTCTTGTCGGTGACGCCGCCGCGGAAATCGAATTCGAACGTCCGGCCGGGTTCCGGCATGGAAAGCGCTTGTGGAACCGTGGACCAGACTGCCTGGGTTTCTATCCGATGCCGGGTCGCCTGAGCCTTGCGGTTGGAGACACGGGCCAGTCCGTCCGCTACAAAGGTGCCGTCGCCGGGGCGAGTGCGCAGGAAACCTTCCGCGCTCAGGCGCTCGAATACATCGAGCGTCGTTTTGCGTGATACGCCAAGTCTTAACGCAAGGTCCCGGGTTGAAGGAAGGCGTTCGCCAGCCGTCAGTCTTCCCTCTATGACTCCCGCCCGGAGTTGGCGGTAGATCTGGCCAGCCAGATCGTCGCGGCCCTGCAGGGT
>NZ_JBAUSA010001121.1:0-8362 GCF_049581465.1 Caballeronia sp.
TTTGTGTCGTGACGCGGCAGATCTCGACAACGTGTGCGCGGCGGTTGTGAACGATCTTCGCGGCGGCCTTCATGCCGTCGTGCTCGCGGACTATGAGTTCGGCCGGAATTTACAACTGGCGCAACCCGGCGACGCCGCGTTGCGCTTTTTACTGTTCCGCGACTGTTCCTGCCTTTCGCGCGACGAGGTGGATCAATGGCTCGCGGCGCGCGATAACGGTGACGCGTCGTCGCCATCGGTGGCGGGCGTGGCGAATGTCGCGGCGAGTATTTCGCGGGCAGCGTTCGATGAAGCTATCGGCAAGATTCACGATGCCTTGCACGCTGGCGATTCTTATCAGGTTAACTACACATACCGGCTTGCGTTCGACGTGTTCGGCTCGTCGGCTGCGTTGTATCGACGGCTTAGGGAGCGTCAGCCGGTTCGATACGGCGCGCTTATTTCACTGCCCGACGGCCGCGATGTCGTGTCGTGCTCGCCCGAGTTGTTCATCGAGCGTGATGGCAGCACGTTGCGAACGCGGCCGATGAAAGGCACCGCGCCGCGCGACACCGATCCTGAATGGCTCCGCCTCGATCCAAAAAATCGCGCTGAAAACGTAATGATCGTGGACTTGTTGCGCAACGACATGTCGCGGGTCGCCGCGACCGGCAGCGTGAAAACAACGCAGCTATTTTCTGTCGAAGCGTACAAATCGGTGTGGCAGATGACGTCGACGGTTGAGGCGCGTTTGCGGGGCGGCACGACCTTCGCCGCAATCCTGCGCGCGCTTTTCCCATGCGGTTCGATCACAGGCGCGCCGAAATACAAGACGATGCAATTGATCGATGCGCTCGAAAACACGCCGCGCGGACTCTACACGGGCGCGATCGGATGGCTCGATTCAAGCGAAGACTTCTGTCTTTCGGTGGCGATCCGGACGCTGGAAGTGCGTGAGGGGAAGGGCACGATGGGCGTGGGCGCGGGCATTGTGCTGGACAGCGTTGCTGAAGATGAATTTGCGGAGTGTCGATTGAAGGCTCAATTCCTGACCGGCGCCGATCCGGGTTTCCAGTTGTTCGAGACGACGTTTGCCACGCGGGGCGGTGGCGTTCGACATTGGCAAAAGCACTTTGAGCGGTTTTCAAGGAGTGCGGAACAGTTTGGTTTTCCACTGGATCACAACGCGCTTGAAAAGCTAATCGATGAGCAATGCGCCGGGTTCGACGCGGGTGTGGATTATCGGTTACGGATCGCGTTGAGCAAGAGCGGCGCGATCAGTGTGACCAGCGCGCCGATAGCGCCATTGGCGGGTGCGATAGTTGATGTGCTGCTGGCGCCGGAGCATGGCTTCAGCGCGTGTTCATCGCGCGATCCGTTGCTGCGTCACAAGACGACGCGCCGTGAGGAATACGACCGGGCGTGGCGTGAGGCCGAGGCGAAGGGCGCGTTCGACATGTTGTTCTTCAACGAGCGAGACGAGTTGACGGAGGGCGGTCGAACGAACGTGTTCGTTAAGCTGGATGGCCGCTGGTGGACGCCGCCACTGGATTCCGGTGTGTTGCCGGGCGTGATGCGCGGCGTGTTGATCGAGGAGCTGGCTGCCGGTGAACGAAGCCTTGAACGCGGAGATCTGGACCGGGCTGAATCACTGATGGTTTGCAATGCGCTGCGCGGCGCGATGCCCGCGCGGTTGAGCCACTGAGTAAGCCAACCTAAGCCAAGCGCTCGTTTGACTACACCGCAGCGGGAAACCGCGCGGCGGTGTTTACCTAAAATGACAATTCGGCATCGTCGCTTAGACAACCCTCAAAACGTATGCTCCGGTCCAGGAAAGCCCGCTTCCTTGACCGCGCGGACATAAGCCTCGACGGCCGCAAGAATACTCGGTTGTCCTTGCATGAAATCCTTGACGAATCGCGGCCGTTTACCGGGAAAAATCCCTAGCATGTCGTGCAGCACGAGCACCTGCCCGGAGCAATCTACGCCGGCGCCAATGCCGATCGTAGGAATGGCCAGCCGCGAGGTCACCTCGCGTGCGACCAGCGTGGGTACGGCTTCAATCACAAGCAACTGGGCGCCGGCATCCTGAAACGCCATCGCATCGCGTAGCATCTGCTCCGCGCCGGCTTCAGTTTTACCCTGCACCTTGAATCCGCCGAACGCATGCACCGATTGCGGCGTCAACCCGACATGGCCGCAAACCGGAATCGCACGATCGACGAGAAATCGCACCGTATCGGCGATCCATTCCCCGCCTTCCAGTTTCACCATTTGCGCACCGGCACGCATCAACGCAACCGCGTTCGCGTAAGTCTCCTCACGCGACCCGACGGTGCCGAACGGCATATCGGCGACGACGAGCGCGTTCTGATTCCCGCGCGCGACGCAAGCCGTGTGATACGCGATATCCGCAAGCGTGACAGGCAAGGTCGTTCCATGCCCTTGCAGCACGTTGCCGAGCGAATCGCCGATCAACAGGACATCGACGCCCGCGCGGTCCAGCAACGCCGCGAAGCTCGCGTCGTAACACGTGAGCATGGCGATTTTTTCGCCGGCTTCGCGCATCGTCCGAAGCTTCGGGACGGTAATCGCGGTACGGCTCGTTTCCTCTAAATACGCCATTTCAATTTCCACATCGATGAGATAAGAGACGGCGCGCCGGCGAGCAAGCCGAATACCGTTAAAGCGACGTGCCTTTGACAAAGAATTCCTTGCGCCCACGCATGTTCTCGATCCGATCCACGAGCAACGCCAGGTCTGCATCGGATTCGAGGGGATTCAGGTGTTCGGCGTTCACCGTCAACAGCGGCGTAGCGTCGTAATGATAGAAGAAATCGTTATAAGCGTCGCAAAGCGCGCGCAGATACGCATCGGGAATTTGCTGTTCCATGGGCAGCCCGCGTTTCTGGATTCGCGCGAACAACACTTCGGGACTGGCTTGCAGGTATACGACGAGATCGGGCGCCGGGCCGGCGGTATCAATACGTTTTGCAAGCTCACGGAACAACTGGAATTCGTCGTCGGGTAGCGTGAGACGCGCGAACAGGGCGGTCTTCTCGGTGATGAAATCCGTGATGAGCGGCGCGTGGGCCGCGTGTCCGGGCGTGCCGTCAAGCGTCGCCGCGATCTCCTGAGCCTGTTGCACGCGCTGGATCGCGAACTGCAATTGCGTGGGCAGCGCGTAACGCGCCGTGTCGTGATAGAAGCGCTCGAGAAACGGATTGTCTTGCGGCCGCTCGAACAAGGTGCGCATTGACCAGCGTTCGGCGAGCAGGCGCGCGAGCGTCGTCTTGCCGACGCCAATCGGCCCTTCGATCGCCAGATAACGATGCGGCGGGCGCAGGTGCGGCGCGGTGACGGTAAGAGGAGGCGCGCTCATTGAGTATCCAGCTTGTCGGAATCCGTGCCGCAACGTCCGTCGCGAGGCGCTACGAACGGGCACTGGTGGGTCGCGACCTTTTCGATGCGCTGATCATGCACGCCGGCGAGAAACGCATCGGCGCGGCCGCGTTGCGGGATGATCGCTTCGTGGTCGAGTTCGACCAGCGGCACGAGGGCGAAGGCGCGTTCGGTGAGGCGGGGATGCGGGACGACGAGATCGGCCTCTTCAATGCATGAATTGCCGAACAGGAGAATGTCGAGATCGAGTGTGCGCGGGGCGTTGCGAAACGGCCGCTCGCGCCCGAAATGCTGCTCGATGGTGTGGCACAGCCGCAGCAGATGTCGCGCGGGCAGCGTGGTGCTGACTTTGACGACGCAATTAAAGTAGTCGTCGCCGCCGGCGTCGATGGGCGCAGTGCGATACAGGCTCGATTTCGCGAGCACGGCGATCGTGTGTTGTTGGGCAAGACACACGACTGCGTCCTTCAGGGTCTGTCTCGCGTCACCTAGATTAGCTCCCAGGCCCAGATAAGCTACCGTCATGGCAAGAATCCTACGACTATCGTTCGGCGAAACTCGGGCTGAAGCACTGCTGCATGATTGCTGGCGGGGTCACGACCGGCGCGAACAACGGTGTCAATCGTCGTAGTGCCCAGCGTCTGCGTCGCCACTGTGCGGCTCGCGCTCTTCGCCTGAGCTCGTGCTGCCCTCGCTTTCGTCACCCGGCCTGCGACTTTTGGCGCTGCTGCTGCGCCGCCGCCGTTTCTTTGGCGCTCGATCCTTGTTGCTGCCGCCGTGCGTGAGAAGTGCTTCGCGCGCGCCGATGTCGCCCTCGATGAAGTCCGTCCACCACTGGCCAACGGATGCGTCCAGTTCCCCGGATTCGCATCGCAGCAGGAGGAAATCATAACCTGCCCTGAACCTTGGGTGTTCCAGCAGCTTGAGCGCGCTTCTGCCCGAGCGTTTTTCGAGCCGATGTTGCAGGCCCCATATTTCGCGCATATCCGATGAAAACCGCTTGTGGATGGCGAGTTTCTCGGTCTGCATGTCGAGCACGTCGTCCATCGCCCGGTGCAGTGCGGGGACCGGAAAATCGCCTTCGAGCGTGTATTGCTGCCAGCGCGTCTGCATGTCGTTCCAGAGCAACGTGGCGAACAGGAATCCTGGCGACACGCCCTTGCCCGCGCGCACGCGTTCGTCCGTGTTGGTCAGCGCGAGCGTGATGAATTTCTCGCCGTGCGGTTGCTCGAAAATCACGTCGAGCAGCGGCAAAACGCCGTGATGCAATCCTTCTTGCCGCAGCCGTGTCAGGCACGCGAGCGCATGGCCGGACAACAGCAGCTTCAGCATTTCATCGAAGAGACGCGCCGCCGGCACGTTGCTGATCAACTCGGCCAGCTCCTTGATCGGCGCGCGCGTGGCCGGCTCGATCTCGAAGCCGAGTTTCGCGGCGAAACGCACCACCCGAAGCATGCGCACGGGATCTTCCCGATATCGCGTGGCCGGGTCGCCGATCATGCGCAGCAAGCGCGCGCGGACGTCGGCCATGCCGTCGTGGTAATCCAGCACGGTTTGCGTGGCCGGATCGTAATACATGGCATTGACGGTGAAATCGCGGCGCGTGGCGTCTTCGTGCTGCTCACCCCACACGTTGTCGCGCAGCACACGGCCGCTCGCGTCGACCGCGTGCGTGCGCGTGTCCATCTCGCCGCGTCTCAGGCGGGGTGGCGGCGGCGACGGCGGTGCGTCGGCGGGGGTATCGACCAGGGCGCGGAACGTGGATGTCTCGATGATGTCCTGGCCGAACTGCACGTGCACGATCTGGAATCGCCGGCCGATAATCCGCGCACGCCGGAACAGCTTCTGCACCTGGTCGGGAGTCGCGTCGGTGGCGACATCGAAGTCCTTCGGCGCCACGCCCAGCAGCAGGTCGCGTACTGCGCCGCCCACGATGAACGCGCGATGGCCGCCTTGCTGCAGGCCGTCCGTGACGCGAATCGCGTTCTTCGATATCAGCGCCGGGTCGATGCCATGCACCTCCGACGACAGGATCACCGGCACGTTCGGGTCACGTACGAGCACGGGCGCGGCTTTCTTTGCGCGGCTCTTGCGGACGGGTTTTACATCGTTCGGGAGCGGAGTGGACGTTGTTGAATCTGCCGTGTCCGGAGCGCTTTCCTGGCCGAACAGCTTGCGAATGAGTTTTTTAATCACGTGATGGGAAGAGTTCCAGGATGCGCCAGCCGCGGGCTTGCGCGTGCGCGCGCAAGGTGTCGTCGGGATTGGTCGCGATCGGGTCGGTGACTTTCTCTAGCAGAGGAATGTCGTTGTGCGAGTCGCTATAGAAGAAACTGCGTTCGAAGTCGCCGAGGCTTTTGCCCATTGATGCAAGCCATGCCTCGGTGCGCACGATTTTGCCCTCGCGATAGCTGGGCGTACCCTGCGGCCGGCCGGTCAGCTCGCCGTTCGGGATATTGCCGACGGTTTCGACTTCACACGCGATCAACGCGTCGATGCCGAATGCCTGTCCGATCGGCGCCGTGACGAACGCGTTGGTCGCGGTCACGAGGCAGCACAAGTCGCCCGCAGCCTGATGCCGGCGCACGAGGTCGAGCGCGGCTGGCTGGATGGCGGGCGTGATCACTTCGCGCATGAATTGCGCGTGCCAGCCGTCCAGTTGCGCCCGCGAATGCTGGGCAAGCGGTGACAACTGGGCATCCAGGTACGCGTGGATATCGAGCGAGCCGGCCTTGTAGTCCTCATAGAAAGCATCGTTTTGAAGCGCGAATTTTTCCGCATCGACAATACCCAGCTTCACCATGAAGCGACCCCATTCGTGGTCGCTATCCGTCGGGATGAGGGTGTGATCGAGATCAAAGAGGGCGAGGTTCATAGGAGCGCATTTTACTTGAAGCGGTGACAAGGGGCTTTCGGTCGATCACGTTGTAAATTTGCGCTTCACAAAGTATTTAACATTTGTTCAAGACAATTCGTCGAAAAGTCCGGTTTGCGCCGATGGAACTGCGTCTTCCCTGGCAGCCAGCATGACACGCAGCAGCGGCAGGGTCACCGCGCGTTTTTGCTCCAGCGAAAAGCGGTCGAGTTCGTCAAGCAAGGTCATCAGGCTCGGCATATCGCGGCGAAAATGCGTGAGGAGATAAGCGGGGACATCATCGGCCAGCGCAATGCCGCGTTCGCGCGCCGCGTGCTTCAGGACCGCTGCTTTGCCCTCGTCCGAGAGCGGCGCGAGTTGAAAGACGAGGCCCCAGCCAAGCCGCGTGCGCAAATCCTCTCTCACCGACAACCCCAGCGGCGCCACATTGCCCGTCGCGACCAGTGCGCTCGCCGAATGCGCGCGCACCTCGTTGAAGAGATTGAAGAGCGCGACTTGCTGCGGACCCGACAGGCGTTCGCAGTCGTCGATGGCGTAGATCGTGGCTCGGGAGTCGAACGCGAACGCGGCCAGCGGCGCTTGCGGGTTCAGGAATAGCGCGCGGCCGTTTGCTTCGTGGACCAGCGCCTGGAGCAAATGGGTCCTTCCGCTACCGGCTTCCCCCCAGACGTAGAAGGTTCGATCCGCGACCGGACCGGCCGCAAGCGCACCTTCGAGTTCGCGCAGGCGCGTCACCAGTTCGTGGTTTCCGGCGGCGAAGAAATTATCGAAGGTGGCGGGCGGCGGCGTGCCGAGATCGAGCGTCAGTTGGCGTTGCACGGGCAATCGGTTCCGTCAGGCGTGTCTTGAAAAGCAGGGCACTCAGGTGGCCGTTGCCCGGTGAGTACCGCGGCAAAAGGCGTTGAGCGTGGTGTCGAGTCGTTCACCGGGCCCGCGTGAATCTCGAAATGGCTTTGTCGCGGACTTTCCCGCGCGCATCGCGAACGAGGAGAAATCCAGCTAGACGGCCGGCATCGGTTAAAATCGCATTTTACCGACCTTCTCGCCGATCCCCCATGAATCAACCGAAATCCTCCCCTGACGCCCAAGGTTTGTCCTATCGCGATGCGGGCGTGGACATTGATGCCGGCGACGCGCTTGTCGACCGGATCAAGCCCTTCGCCAAGAAAACCATGCGCGACGGCGTGTTGGGCGGTATTGGCGGATTCGGCGCGTTGTTCGAAGTGCCCAAGCGCTACAAAGAGCCGGTGCTGGTTTCGGGTACCGACGGCGTGGGCACGAAGTTGCGTCTTGCGTTTCAACTGAACAAGCACGACACGGTCGGGCAGGATCTCGTGGCCATGAGTGTCAACGACATCCTCGTGCAGGGCGCCGAACCGCTGTTTTTCCTCGATTACTTTGCGTGCGGCAAGTTGGATGTCGATACCGCGGCGACGGTGGTGCAGGGGATTGCACAGGGTTGCGAGATCGCGGGTTGCGCATTGATCGGCGGTGAGACGGCTGAGATGCCGGGCATGTATCCCGACGGCGAGTACGATCTGGCCGGATTTGCCGTAGGTGCAGTTGAGAAGAGCAGGATTATCGACGGAACGACCATCGTTCCCGGCGATGTCGTGCTGGGTTTGGCTTCCTCCGGCATTCATTCGAACGGGTATTCGCTGGTGCGGAAGATTATCGAACGCGCGCAGCCGGATCTCGATGCCGATTTCGACGGCCGTTCGCTCGCCGACGCGCTGATGGCGCCTACGCATATTTACGTGAAGCCGTTGCTGTCGTTGATGGCGCAGATGTCCGTCAAGGGTATGGCGCATATTACGGGTGGCGGGCTGGTCGAGAATATTCCGCGTGTGTTGCAGGCGGGGTTGACGGTCGAGCTCGATCATCAAGCCTGGCCGATGCCGCCGTTGTTTACCTGGCTTCAGAAGCATGGCGGAGTGGCCGATGCTGAAATGCATCGGGTTTTCAATTGCGGGATCGGCATGGTCGTGGTGGTTTCTGCCGCGGATGCGGCCGCTGCGATTGAGTTGCTTGCTGCGGCTGGAGAACAGGTCTGGGCCATCGGGCATGTGCGGGATTCGCTTCCGGATGAAGCTCAGACTGTAGTGG
>NZ_JBAUSA010001122.1:0-11341 GCF_049581465.1 Caballeronia sp.
AGGATGTTGGTCTGGAAAGCGATCCCGTCGATCACGCCGGTGATCTCCGAAATCTTCTTCGAATGTGCCGCGATGCCTTGCATGGTCGTCACCACATTACCCACTTCCGTTCCGCCCTTGACGGCCATTTCCGATGCGTGCGTCGCCAGTTCCCTTGCTTGCCGGGCGCTCTCGAAGCTCGCTTTCACGGTCGAGGTGATTTGCTCCATGCTGCTTGCCGTCGTCTCCAGCGACGCCGCCTGTTGCTCCGTACGAACGGAGAGGTCGTTGTTTCCGCTAGCGATCTCCGACGCGCCGACATTGATCGATTCGGTGCTGGCGCGCACGGTCGTGACGGTGTCCACTAGCGATTGCTGCATCTGTCCGAGCCCGCGCAACAGCGCGCCCATTTCATTGTCGCGGCCGGTGTCGACGGGGTGGGTCAAATCGCCCTCGGCGATCCGCTGGAACTGGCGAATGGCCTGATTCACCGGCTTGACGATGGCTTTGAGCAGAGCCCGACGCGCAAACGTGCCGATGACCACCGACGCGAACGCCGCTCCGGCCAGGAGACTGAGCATGCTGCGAAAGCGCGCTTGGGAGCCAATAAAGCGCGCCTTCTGGCGCTCGGTCACAACAGCTTCCAGTGCAGCCGACCGGGCGCCGAAGTCATTCGCCAGCGCTTCGGTGTCAGCGCCCTGGAGCGACTTGTAGGCCGAGAAATCGCTTTTATCGAGCGCTTCGAACGATGCTTGCAGACCATCGTGCAAATACTTTTGACGGGCGGCGACAAAGCGCGTGCGAAGCGCCGCTTCGGCATCGTCGCCCGGTGCAGTCGCTAAGTAGGCCTGCAATTCCTGATCCGACTCGCGCAGGTCGTTGTGCGCGCCCTCAAGCAATGCCGGCTGAACGTCGCCCAAGCCGTACAGCGATGTAAAGGTGCCGAGTGCGAGACGCGCATGCATGACATGTTCATAGCTGCTTTTGATTCCAATGAGCGAGCGCGTGTCTTCCGTGTACATCTTGTCGATCGCGGTATTGCTACTTTGCAGCGCGAGCGCGGCCAAGGCGCTGACCACGATTAGTAGAGCCGCGAAAACCGCCAGTACCAGCGTGATGCTGGCGCGCAAGCTAATGCTTTCGAAAAAGCCTGCCTTTCCTGAAGAATGGGATACAGGTGGCACTATTAATGTTTTCATCGATTGTCTCTTCATAGTTTTAACCCTCTCGTCGAAGGTATATCGGCTGGAGGGAGACGTGGCTGGAGGGCTTTGCGATGAATATTTCAAACCGACCCACTTAGCGGGATTTAGCCCGACGAAGGGTGTCGATATTTCAGCTTTAGCCGAAGTGTCCGGGCCGCACGGTGCAACATAATCAGGCTAGTCCAGTGATCAGTGAAAGGAGCGATATGAACCACATCGAAGTCTTGAAACATGCCGAGGCCCATGCGCAACGCTACCTTGCCGGTCTGGACGAGCGCCCAATCAATGCGACTGTCGGCGCGGAAGAACTCCGGCGCCGGCTTGGAGGACCCCTGCCCGCGGACCCTACCGATCCGGCGCGCGTCATCGATGCGCTGGCCGAGGGCACCGAGGGTGGCTTGCTCGGCTCGACAGGCGGCCGTTTTTTCGGCTGGGTGATAGGCGGCGTGCTGCCGGCCGCGCTGGCGGCGGACTGGCTGACATCGACCTGGGACCAGAACGCGGCGTCGGCGCAATGCTCGCCGGCTGAAGCCGTTGTCGAGGAAATCTGTGGCGCGTGGCTCAAGGAATTGCTGCATTTGCCGGCAACGGCCTCGTTCGCCTTGGTGACTGGATGCCAGATGGCTCACACCACCGCCCTTGCCGCCGCGCGCCACGACCTCTTGCTGAGACGCCACCATGACGTCGAGAAACTCGGGCTGTCGGGTGCGCCGGCGATCAGGCTATTGATGAGCGAGCATCGGCACGACTCGATCATGCGTTCAGCTCGCCTGCTTGGCTTGGGCACCAATGCGGTCGCGCTTTTGCCCAGCGACGATCAAGGCGGCATCAGCCTGGATGCGTTGAAGGATGCCCTGCGGGAATCAGATCGACCGACGATCGTGTGCTTGCAGGCCGGCGACATCAACACCGGCGCGTTTGATCCATTTGACGCGGCCTGTCAGCTCGCGCATGACGCCGGGGCATGGGTGCATGTCGATGGCGCCTTCGGCCTTTGGGCCGCAACGAGCGATCGGCACCGGCACTATTTGCAAGGTGTCGAGAAAGCGGACTCATGGGCCACCGATGGGCACAAATGGCTCAATCTCCCGTTCGACAATGGCTTCGTGTTCGTCGCCGATCCCGCCGCGCATCGGGCGGTCTTCGCGCAGGACACGAGCTATTCGGCGTCAGTCGCGGGAATGCGGGAGCAGAAGGACTGGAACCCGGAGTGGTCGCGTCGCGGTCGCGGCTTCACGACCTATGCTGCGATCCGGTCGCTGGGCAAGTCCGGGATTGCGGACATGGTGGAACGATGCTGCTCGCGGGCCTCGCAGCTTGTGGAGGGTCTGGGCGCACTGCCGGGCGTGGAGGTGCTTGCTCATCCGCGGATCAACCAGGGCCTGGTGCGTTTCATAGCGGCCGATAGCAACCATGACGCACGCACCGAAGCGGTGATCAAGGCGGTCCAGGCAGGAGGCGAAACATGGTTTGGCGGGACGACCTGGCGCGGTCGACGTGCGATGCGGATCTCGGTATGCAACTGGCGCACGACATCGCAAGACGTGGTACGTGCCATAGCGGAAGTCTCTCGAATCCTTCGGAGTGGCACCTGCTGATAGAGCAACCACCTCAGTAAAACCTGCCTGCAATTTGAGCTCAGTTCGCTGAGGCAGGAGATGGAGAACAGCGCCCCCGGCGGCAATTTGCGCAACCGGGGCGCCTTTCGCGAGCGGAATAGCGGACCGGATCAGGACTCCACATCCTCGAGACTGAAGAGTTCGGTCTTGTCGTTGTACGAGAAAATCTCGCCGTAACGGCCCCAGTTGATCACTGCGTCGAGCGTCTCCTTCGCGCCGCTATCCGACAGGAAATCTTCGAGCTCCTGCTCAAAACGCACGCGCGGCGCGCGATGACCGGGGCGCTCGTTCAACACCTTCTTGATCCGGGCGGCAAGCGGCACATGGCGCAGCAGATGATCGGCAAACATCATCTTGCGCTCCTGCGTGTCGAGTTCGGCGAACACCCGCGCCGGTGGCGTCAGGAAGATATCGCCTTCGCGTACGTCCGCGAAGGCGAGAAGCTGCAGCACTTCGGCGACCGGGAACAGATCGTCGACTTCGAGTTGCAGTGTGCGTGCGATCTCCGGCATGTCCGCGCGGCCATCATAGGGTGCTGCGGCCAGCGTTTCGATCAGGCCTGCCATCAGGTTAGTCGACACTTGTGGCAGCGGGCTACCGAGTTCGATCCCCTTCCGGGTCGCTTCGTCGGACTGCCGCGCAGTCATCTTGGCGTAAATTTCATCGACAAGCCTGCGGAATGCAGGATCCAGACGGTTGCGCGGATGCGCGAACGGCACCTCGATCTCGGCGATCACCCGCCCCGGATTGGACGACAGCACCACGATCCGGTCGCACATGAACACCGCTTCCTCAATGTTGTGCGTGACGATCATGACCGACTTGATCGGCATCTTGCCCTGCGTCCACAGGTCGAGCAGGTCGGTACGCAGATTCTCGGCGGTCAGTACATCGAGCGCGGAGAACGGCTCGTCCATGAGCAGCAGTGTCGGGTCGACAACCAGTGCTCGCGCAAAGCCCACGCGCTGCCGCATCCCGCCAGACAGCTCGCGCGGATACGCATTCTCGAAGCCATCGAGACCGATCAAGTCGATCGCGGCCAGCGCGCGTTCGCGCCGCTTTTGCGCGCCGACGCCCAGTGCCTCCAGGCCCGCTTCCACGTTTTGCAGCACGGTGAGCCACGGGAACAGCGCGAAGGTCTGGAACACCATGGCGATACCGTCGGCCGGACCATCGACTGGCTTGCCGAGGTAGGACACCGCGCCGCTGGTCGGCTCGATCAACCCCGCGATAATGCGCAGAAGCGTCGACTTGCCCGACCCTGAGCGACCCAGCATGCCGACGATCTCCCCTTCGTGCAGCGTCAGGTTCACGCCGTCGAGAACCAGCAGTTCTTCCTGCGTCTTGTCGAACCCCCGAGACACGTCCTTGATAGACAGGATTTCGCCTTCGACGTGCCGCGGCGTCTTGAGCAGTTCGGCTGACATCGTTTTAGTAGTTAGCATTGCGTTTCACTCTCAATCGAGCCGAAGCTTGGCTTCGGCATAGGCGTACATCGGACGCCACAAGGTGCGGTTGAACAGCGTGACGAACAGGGACATCACGGCAATGCCCAGGATGATCTTTGGAAAGTCGCCAGCGGCCGTCGTCTGTGCGATGTATGACCCGAGACCGTGGGCGACGACTTTGGTGTCGCCCCACTGGACAAATTCAGCGACGATGCTCGCGTTCCACGCACCACCCGACGCCGTGATCGCGCCCGTCACGTAGTACGGGAAAATGCCTGGCAGCATCACCTGGCGCCACCATTGCCAGCCGCGGATGTGAAAGTTCGAGGCGACTTCGCGATAGTCGTTCGGATACGCACTCGCACCGGCAATCACGTTGAACAGGATGTACCACTGGGTACCCAGCACGATCAGCGGCGAGAGCCAGATATCCGGGTTCAAGTGGAAGCGCACGATCACGATCACGAAAACCGGGAACAGCAGGTTCGCCGGGAATGCAGCCAAAAACTGCGCGATCGGCTGGATCTTCTCGGCGAGCGCGGGACGCAGCCCGATCAGTATGCCGATGGGCACCCAGACCACGGACGAGATAGCGATCAGCAGCGCCACGCGCAGCAGCGTGACGAGCCCCAGTACTAATACGTGACCCACTTCGTCTAGCGTGACGCCGGTACGCACATACGCGACCACGCGATAGATCACATACAGCGTCAGCAGAATCACGAAGGCGCCCCACACGATGTCGCCAATGCGTGATGACTTCTGGCGTGCCGGAGCGCTGAAACGCACGCGCCCGAGTGAAGGCACGCGCAGCGGAAAGCGCGCTGCATTCGCGAAGAGCCAGCCTATGGGTACGAGCCCCCGGTGAATCAGACGTGTGCGGCGCAGCAGGTCCAGCAACCAGGACTCTGGCGCGCTACCGGAACTGCTGGTTTCCATGCGGAACTTGTCGGCCCACGCGACGAGCGGGCGGAACAGCAACTGATCGTACGCGAGAATCACGATGGTCATCGCGAGGATCACCCAGCCGACCGCGTGCAGATTCTTGTCGGCGATCGCCTGCGCGAGATACGCGCCGATACCTGGCAGCGTGACCGTATGGGTGCCGACGGTGATCGCTTCCGATGCGACCACGAAGAACCAGCCGCCCGACATCGACATCATCATGTTCCAGATGAGGCCCGGCATTGAGAACGGGACGTCGAGCTTCCAGAAGCGCTGCCATCCAGTCAGGTGAAATCCGCGCGAGACTTCATCCAGATCGCGTGGCACCGTGCGCAGCGACTGATAGAAGCTGAACGTCATGTTCCAGGCCTGGCTCGTGAAGATCGCAAAGATCGCCGCGAGCTCCGCACCCAGGACACGGCCCGGAAACAGCGCGAGGAAAAACGTGACCGTGAACGAGATATAGCCCAGCACCGGCACGGACTGCAGGATGTCGAGTATCGGCACCAGCACCTTTTCGGCGCGGCGGCTCTTTGACGCCAACGTGCCATACGCCAGTGTGAAGACCAGCGACGCAACCATCGCGGCGAGCATGCGCAACGTGGTGCGCATCGCGTATTCGGGCAGGTTCGACGGGTCGAGCGAGATGACCTGCGTCTTCAGTGTCGCGATGGGCGCCAAGGTCTGGTGAAAGCCGATCGCCGTCATCGCGATCAAGCAGATGATCAGCGGAAAAGCGACAAAGTCCCAGCCATTGGGCAGCAACCGCCATGCAGAAGCATTCGCGATGCGGTTCGGGTTAAAACTAAAGTTCATCGGGCGTCTCTCACCGGTCGCGGGTTACAAAAACATACGGAGTGGCGCTTATGTAATCAAGCAAAAAGCGCGGTCAAAAAAAAGTCGCCGCGGCAAGCTGAGACGAGCCGTGACTAAAATTAGGCTATTGCTTATTAAGGGGAAAGGGAAAAGCGCCGGCTTCCCCGCCGCCTTCCCATTTCCCGACGGCATATTTCTTCGTGAGCGATAGTAGCGCCGGCACATGACAAAAGATCAACGCAACTTACGAAAGAAGCGACTTGATCCTGTGCCAGAAGGCGGCGAATTTGTTGGGTTCACGAGAGTGTAGCGCCAGCATGGCGTCGTAGTGGACGCGGGATTCATGCACGTGAGGAAGGTGCGGCAAGAGCAGACCGAAGTTCATGATATTTCTCCGAGCGTTTGGCTTAAAGCGATTCTGTGAAAGCCAGCAGACACGGAGCGCGATCGCGTATTACGCGCGGCGGCGAACGTCTACTCGCTTTCCCCAGGCAAAGGTATGGCGCAGCAACTTATGGGGCAACTATCAGGGTCCGGCATGGACGCTCCTTGTCGGCGTTTCGTACGCACGTGTTTAGCCACGCGCTCGCGCAACACCATAAAACTGAAATGGCGCGAACGAACGCAGCCGCAAATTGACGCTCGCGGCGCGATGCCATACAGACGCACGTAACCACTGCGTCCATAGGGCGCTACAAGGTGCACGGAGAGAAGTAACTACGGCGCGCACCGTCTGCCTGCTGGCAAGACGGCGGCTAAGGGAAAAAAGCGCGGACGTCCTGCCGGTCAGGCAGCGAAACTGTTCGAAGATCGACTACTGCAGGTGTCCAAGGCATTGGCCCCGTTTGTGAAGACTCGCGGATTTTAAGCAATCCAGGAATACGAAGTCAACATACTTCGATAAGCAGAGCAAACATAACTTGAAGTGTCGTGGGAAAGACGCTAAAACCGTCCCGATCGCACCATGACTCTTTCATCTCACCCGAAAAAACGGGGTTTTGAAATATGAATGAAAGAATTGGAATGTCTTGAGGCACGGTTAGCGAGTGACGGCATTGCATCGCAAGATTTGGCACGCCGCGTCTTTACACTATTTTTATTTGGCGGCGCGTTCTCGTGGCGAATACACTCCGCGAAGCGCAATAACAGAGTTTCTGCGAAGGGATGTTGGAGTAGTCAGTCACTGGCAAGCCGTATCTGGATGGGCGTGCTGCGGGACAACCTCGACACCCGAGTTTGCACGCCAGTCGGCTGACGCCACAGCCCAGAGCAGCAGCGACTCGCACCTCGCACGTCATTGCCTGGTGTATGGAAAATACTGCGTCAGCCGATTACTATGCGGTCGGTAGCAGCAAGTGCACCAAACGATGCATGCCGCCGCCGGTGGCTAACCCCAACCGTTTTCGACAAGACGAAACTTCTCCGATAAATAGGTTTCCTCACAATTATTCTCGCTCCCGCCACGATCGATGACGACGAAATCCCGCACCCCTCCAAGCACAATCAGCGGGTGATGCCAGACGCCGCGTGCGTAGTTCACGCCCTGCCAGCCGCGGATCGAAAAAGCGCGCATTTTTTTTGCATCAAAATCGCCCGCGGGCGCGACCACCACGAGGTACGACACGACTCCGACCGGCAGGAACGCCTGGCTGCCGAGCGGATGGCGCTCCATCATCGAGATCTCAACGGGTTGTGGGCGCGACTGGCCGCGAAACACGTTGATGAGCGGCCGGCCGCCACTATCCGCGCCAATCTCCACGCGCGCCAGGTCGTGGAAGCGCTCGGTCGTGCCGCCGTTGATCGGGAAATGCTTCGCACCGTCCAGTTCGATCACGTCGCCAAACGGCTCGAACGCCGCGCGCGTCAGGGGTTCAAGTGTAAGCGTCTGCATAGCCGCTTACTCGATCACACCGAACAGGCGCAACCGCGACACGCCACCGTCCGGGAACATGTTGAAGCGTACGTGTGTAACTGGCCCGAGCACGGCAAGTTCGGCTTCGAATCGATGAATATTGTCCATCGAGAGCTTCTGTTCCGGCAGCAGCACCGGCCAGAACATCGCCTGCGTGATCAGTGACTCGTCCGTGCCGCCTGCGACACGCGCCGCCTGCAGCGAACAGCGATCGGGAAAATTGCCCTTGAAGTGGGCGGTATCGACTTCGATCGCCTGGATCACGCCCGGATGGGCAAGCGCCACGATCGCCCAGTCGTTGCCGGGCTCACGACGACGCCGCGTCTCCCAGCCGTCGCCCATGTCGACGCCGCGCCCCGGCATCAACATTTGCGACGCCGGTCCAAAATGCTGGTTGTTCGCCGCCACCAGATACCCGCCGTTTTCGATGGCGGCGAGATCGAGTCGCGTGCCGCGCTCGACCCGCGTCCAGTCCACCTTCGGCTGGCCGTATACGCGCAGGCGCGCAATCCCGCCATCGGGGTAGATGTTCACGCGCAGATGCGTATAGGCGTTTGCATCCGTGATCGATAGATAGTGATGCGTATTACCCTGCAGCGTGGTCGCCGGCACAATCTCGCGCCAACCGGCGTCGTCTTGTGGATCAGCACTTTCGCTGTAGCAGGCGTCGATCGATGCCGCCGGCGGGAAGTTGCCGGTGAAGTGGCTCGTGTCCAGGTCGATGCCGTGAATCGTGCCCGGCCGCGCCAGCTTGAGGATGCAAAAGTCGTAGCCTGTGGTCCGCTTGCGGCGCGTCTCCCAACCGTCCATCCACTTGCCGTTGTCGTCGTACTTGCCCGGAATGAATACCGCGGGCTGCGGATCCAGCATGCGCTCCTTGGGGGCGAAGAATTCGTCGCTGGCAAAGAGCGCCTGAGCACCGAGCCGCGGATCGGCGAGATTCATATAGCGGCGCGTGAATGCAGGAGCGTTGGGGTCGAGAACGGGATTAGCCATGAGATCGGTTCCTTTAGATCAATTTAATTAATTGGCACAGAGCAAACAAAGAGCGCGCGTTCAAACCGCGTGCGCGGGCTCGTGGCCGTGACTAGCGCCTGCCGCGGGATCAGCCGGCACGAACAGCAATTCGGCATCCTGGTTCAGCACGCGTGTGGCTCGACCGCGATCGATGTCCTTCTCCCAAACCGCCACGACCACCGTCGCGACACAGTTGCCGATCAGGTTGGTGACGGCGCGTGCAATTCCAACGAACCAGTCCACCGGCAAGATCAGCACGAGGCCGAGTACAGGAATGGCCGGAATGGCCGAGAGCGTCGCGGCGAGAATCACAATGGCTGAGCCCGGGATACCGTGCGCGCCCTTGGACGTCACGAGCGACACCAGTACCACTACGATCAGGTCGTGGATCGAGAGCGGCGTATTGGTGGCCTGCGCGATGAATATGACGGCGAGCGTGAGATAGATCGAGAAACCGTCGAGGTTGAACGAGTAGCCGGTCGGGATCACCAGACCGACGGTGGAATCCTTCACGCCCATCCATTCGAGCTTGCGCATGATCTGCGGCAGCACGGCGTCCGATGAAGCAGTGCCGAGCACGATCAACAGTTCCTCGCGCAAGTAGCGCACGAGCTTGAAGATACTGAAACCCATGAGCCGCATCACCACGCCCAGCACGACGAAGACGAACAGCAAGCAGCTCGCGTAGAACACGATCACCAGCATGCCAAGTTGCTTGAGCGACTCGACACCGTAGGTGCCGGTCGTGAACGCAATCGCGCCGAGCACGCCGAGCGGCGCGAGCTTGATGATGAAGCCCATGATGCGAAAGAACACGTGCGACAGTTCGTCGATAAGACCTGTCACGCGCTGCGCCTTCTGGCCCAGCAGCGAGAGCGCGGAGCCAAACAGCACGGAGAACACCAGGACCTGCAGGATGTCGCCCTTCGCGAAGGCATCGACGGCGGTGTCGGGAATGATCTTGAGCAGGAAGCCGGCCGTATCCTTCAGGCTCTTCGCGTGCTCGGTGTAGGTGGCAAGCGACCCGGCGTCAAGCGTATGCAGGTCGATGTTCATGCCCACGCCCGGTCGCGTTGCATAGGCAAGCAGGGCGCCGATCACGAGCGCGATCGTCGTCATGAACTCGAAGTAGATCACCGACTTCAGCCCGACTCTTCCGACCTTCTTCAAGTTGCCGGCACTCGCCATACCTGACACCACCACGCAGAACACGATCGGCCCGATGACCATCTTGATGAGCTTGAGGAAACCGTCACCGAGCGGCCGCAACGTCTGCGCGAAATGAGGAAACACCGCGCCGATCACGATGCCCGCGAGCAGCGCGATCATCACGCGTCCAAACAGGGAATTAAGAAACCTCAACACGGTATTTCTCCTCAATGTTGAACGACAGAACGACGGCACAGGGGCGACGGGTATCAACTGTTCAGACTGGTCGGACCAGTTGGTTGATGCTGAATATTAGAAAGCCGATATAGTCGAGTCAAGGACGATTTGGTAGCGGTTTACCCGGGATTGTGGCGTGCTGCAAAGCGGGAAAATTGAATGAGAGCAGACGGCTTTCGATGGCGCGCCTAGAATGGCGGTCAGACCGGCCAACTTCTAAACACCTTATGAAAAACGTTCCGCATACCGTGACCGATGCCGCGATCGCAACCATTCGCGAGCGTATCGAGACTAGCGTCTACCCGGTGGGAAGCCTGCTGCCGGCGCAGCGGCAGCTATCGGAGGAACTTGCGATCAGCCGCGCCTCGCTACGTGAGGCACTGTCCACGCTCGAAGCGTTCGGCATGCTGCATATTCGGCCCGGCAAGGGTGTCTATGTGAACAGCGCCCAGGCGGCTGGCACGCACCCATGGCGGTTCGCCGACCAGGCATCGCTGCCCGACACTTACCAGATGCGCTTCGCGCTGGAAGGCTTCGTGGCGCGGCTCGCGGCCCCCGCTATCGGTGACGCTGACGTCGTGTGGCTGGAGGAGAACCTCGACTCGTTGCAAGGCGCCCTCGCGTGCGCCGAACTCGACGAAGCGGCGCAACTCGATTTCGCGTTTCACATGCGAATCGTGAGCCTTGCGGGCAATACCGCCATCGAGTCGATATTGCGCGGCAGCGCCGACATCATGAAGGAAAGCCAGCGGTTGCCGTTTTATCGGCGTGAACTGGTACTCTCGACGTACCACGAGCACGCGGCGATCGTCGAGGCGTTGAAGGCGCGTGATAGCGGACGTGCCGGGCGGGCGATTGAAACCCACATCGTGAATGCGGCTCAACGCGCGGGCGTGCATTTTCCTGTGCCGGGGTAGCAGTAGGACCCCTATCTAGCAGAGCCCCCCCCTAGCTCGCCAGCTTTCTAAACGTTTCAAGCACCGCGTCGCCCTTGAACGGCTTGACGATCCAGCC
>NZ_JBAUSA010001123.1:0-9975 GCF_049581465.1 Caballeronia sp.
CGGGCGGACGCCCGCGCGAAGCGCTTTTACTGCCGTGCCAGCCGCGCATTATCCGGCAACGGCAGATTGAAGTTAGTCCGGAACGGATTGATATCCAATCCGCCGCGCCGCGTATATCGCGCATAAACCGCCAGTCGTTGCGGCTTACATGCCCGCATCACGTCCATGAAGATCCGCTCGACGCATTGCTCATGGAATCCCGTATGTTCGCGATAAGAAATGATATATCGCAATAATCCGGCGTGATCGATCGGCGCACCGACATAGCGAATTTGCACGCTGCCCCAATCCGGTTGCCCGGTCACCGGGCAATTCGATTTCAGCAGATTCGAAAATAGCGTTTCATCGACGGGCGCTTCATCAAAAGAGGCGCGCAACAGCGAAGGATCGGGCGAATAAACATCAGCGTCCAGATCCAGCCGATCCAGCGACAGCCCTTCAAACTCCTCCATCTTGAGTTTCACTGCAAACTCATAAGGCGCCACAAGCTGCACGGAAACATTCGCACCGCAAACCGCGGAAACATCCTTGCGAATCGCAGCCCGAACCTCGTCGATGGAATCAAACGCGGTCTGCGCGAAAGACCCGAGATACAGCTTGAACGACTTCGATTCGACAATATTCGGCGACTCCGCCGACACGATGAACGTCGCCACCGCGATCTGCGGTTTGCCCTTCTGGTTTAGCCATGAAAGCTCATAGGCGTTCCAGATATCGGTGCCGAAGAACGGCAACGGCGCCGGCACGCCGATAGCTTCGCGCCCAGCCGCACGCTCGATGGGAAACAGCAGGGTCGGATCGTAGTGGTCGATATACGAAACCGGCTTGCCAAGGGGAGAGTGTTCGGGTGTGTTCATGGTGCGTTCGATATGCCACTCGGAACGTGTCCCGTCGCCGTCACGACGCGGGCCGATTCGCAATGGCCAATTTGGTCGTCGAAGAAGAAATCGGGTTCGAACTCGGCCAAAAACGGGCCCTTGTCCAATCCACCGAGGAACATCGCTTCGTCGATTTCGATATTCCATGCCATCAACGTCCGGATCGCCCGTTCGTGCGCGGGCGCCGACCGCGCCGTCACAAGTGCCGTGCGTATGCGCATCCGCGACGTCTCGTGACTAAGTTTTTGCAGCTTGTGAAGCGATTCCAGCAAAGGCTTCAACGGCCCATTCGCCAACGGCAGATCCTTCTTCCCCACCTCGTGCGTCACGAACGCAGGCAATCCCTGCGATTGGAACACCCGCTCGGCTTCATCGGAGAAAAGCACGGCGTCGCCGTCGAAAGCGATTCGAATTTCGTCAGGATACCGGCTCGCGGCAAGCGGCGCTTGCGGCAACACATGCGCGGCGGGAAACCCCGCGTCGAGCGCCGCGCGGACATCGGCGGAATTGGCGGAGAGGAAAAGCGCCGCCCGAAATGGTTCGAGATACTTGAACGGCGACCGCCCACGCGTGAAAACCCCGCGCTCGATTGCCAAGCCGTGTTCCTTGCACGAACTGAACGCGCGCAATCCGCTAATCGGGTCGCTACGCGACAGGATCACCACTTCTACGCGCTGCTCGCCCGCCACGTTCAACGCGAGCAACTTTTCGATCAGCGAAAACGCAATGCCCGGTTTGGCAGCAACTTTCAGCCGCGAACGCTGGAGCGCCTCGTATTGCCGCAGATCGCCGGCTTCGTAGACCTCGTTTTCTTCCTCAAAATCGAACAGCGCGCGCGACGAAATCGCGACCACGAGCTTGTCGTCCAGCGTGAACGCCACGCCCGCGTCAGGCGAGGAACAGCTGGTACACGGGGTTCGCGCCTTCGTCCCACCATTGATAGCCCAAGGTGGAGAGGAATCGCTCGAACTGCGAATTCTCCGTAGCGGGCACCTGAATGCCGACGAGGATCGAACTCGTGTCCGCGCCCTGGTTCCGATAGTGGAACAGGCTGATATTCCAGTTCGGCGCCATCGATGAGAGGAATTTCATCAGCGCGCCCGGCCGCTCGGGAAACTCGAAACGCAGCAGGCGTTCGTCCTGCGCGAGCGGCGAGTGGCCACCGACCATATAGCGGATGTGCTGCTTGGAAAGCTCGTCGTGGCTTAGATCGACTGTCGCGAAACCATGTTCGATGAACGCGTTCGTCATCTGCGTGGCCTCACCGCGCTTCTTGATCTGCACGCCGACGAAAATATGGGCGGCGTTTGCATCGGCGATACGGTAGTTGAACTCGGTCACGCTGCGATCGCCGACAAGCTCGCAGAAGCGCCGGAAACTACCGCGTTCCTCAGGAATCGTCACCGCGAAAACGGCTTCACGCGCTTCGCCCACTTCGGCCCGCTCCGCGACAAAGCGCATCCGGTCGAAGTTCATGTTCGCGCCCGACGTGATGGCGATCAGCGTCACGCCTTCCAGTCCTTCTCGCTCGGCATAAAGCTTTGCGCCCGCGACGGCCAGCGATCCAGCCGGTTCCAGGACGCTGCGCGTGTCCTGGAAGACGTCCTTGATCGCGGCGCACAGTGCGTCGGTGTCGACCGTGACGATTTCGTCCAGATACTCACGACACAGCCGGAATGTTTCCTCACCAACGAGCTTGACCGCTGTGCCATCGGAGAAAAGTCCGACTTCCGGCAGCGTCACGCGCTCGCCGGCTTTAATCGATTGCGCCATCGCGCACGAATCCAGGGTCTGCACGCCGATCACCCGGATTTCGGGGCGCAGGGCTTTCACGTAGGCCGAAACGCCTGCTGCCAGGCCGCCGCCGCCGATCGGCACGAAGATCGCGTGGATCGGGCCCTGGTGCTGGCGTAGGATTTCCATCGCGACGGTGCCTTGGCCGGCGATCACGTCGGGGTCGTCGAACGGATGGACGAACGTCAGGCCGCGTTCTTCTTGTAGTTTGACCGCGTGGCCGTACGCGTCACTGTAGGAATCGCCGTGCTGCACGATTTCCACGGTGGGGCCGCCGAATGCGCGCATTGCGTCGATCTTGACCTGGGGCGTGGTCACCGGAATCACGATGACCGCCTTGCAGCCGAGCCGTGTCGCGGAATACGCGACGCCCTGCGCATGATTGCCCGCCGACGCCGTAATCACGCCGCGCGCGAGGACATCGGCGGAAAGCTGGGCCATTTTGTTGTACGCGCCGCGAATCTTGAACGAGAACACCGGCTGGTTGTCCTCGCGCTTGAGGTAAATCGAGTTGTGCATCCGCGCCGACAGGATGCGGGCGGGCTCGAGTTCGCTTTCGCGCGCGACATCGTAGACGCGGGCTGTCAGGACTTTCTTCAGGTAATCAGGATGTGCCATGCCGGGACCGTTCGCGCCGGGACTGTGTGACCCCGCAACGCGCCATGTTGGTGTGCGAAAACGGCAATGATAGCGTGATGGGCCCTCGTGGGCGGTTCTGGTGGCCGGGGGAGGGTGAGGCGGTTGTGCTGGCGGCGAGTGTGCGGCAAGCGGGACCCCTCCCCCTGCTCAACGCCGAAAACCTCAAAATAACTTCCAAAACTGGCTGGCATAAAGCCCTTCAACGCGCTAGCCGGCGCAAACGGCGAACCTATCGATGGGTTAGAATTCCTTTTTCGATACAGGATCGGAAGATGCAACGGCAGTCCCGTACCGACCTATGTGTGCATGTCCCTCGCGGGCCGCACTGCGCTGCCCACGCCGCAGGCGAGCGGCAGGCGCGTCATGCGCGATCGTGGCGCTGATTCCGGCTACCTCGAAGGTCGCGCGCCGCCTGGCATCTGACGTCAGCGGCCGCCTTCAAAAAAATAAGTCTCATTCGAAAAACTGCGCTTCCCCGCGCAATGCCGGCTTTGGCGCTGCTCGTGCCCGTCACGTCAGCGCGTGCGCCGGCTTACCGAACTGTCGAACATGAACGCACCCCAAGTCTTCGATCCGAACGGCGCCGCGCATGCCGTGGCTCTGGATACCGAACCGCGCCTGCGCGAGATTCCGTATAACTACACCTCGTTTTCCGATCGTGAGATCGTGATGCGACTCCTCGGCGACGAAGCCTGGAGCGCGCTCGCCATGTTGCGCAGCGAACGCCGTACAGGCCGCTCGGCGCGGATGCTGTACGAAGTGCTCGGGGACATCTGGGTGGTGCGCCGCAATCCCTATTTGCAGGACGATCTGCTCGACAACCCGAAACGCCGCGCGCTGCTGATCGAAGCGCTGCACCATCGGCTGAGCGATATCGACAAGCGTCGCCGGGCGGATCTCTCCGCGCATCAGGACGACGCCGGCCGCGACCGCGCTGCGCGCGTCGAATTGCTGATCGCTGCCGCCTGCCGCGCGGTCGAAGATTTCAAGAAAGAGTTCGAGCAGACCTACGACTTGCGCAAGAAGGCGTCGAAGGTGCTGGGTCGCGTGACGGAAAAGGACAACATCAAGTTCGATGGCTTGTCGCGCGTCTCTCACGTGACGGATGCGACCGACTGGCGCGTGGAATATCCGTTCGTCGTGTTGACGCCGGATACGGAGGCCGAAATCGCTGGCATGATCAAAGCGTGTTTCGAACTCGGCCTGACCGTGATTCCGCGTGGAGGCGGCACCGGCTACACCGGCGGCGCGATCCCGCTCACGCCGTTCGCCGCGGTCATCAACACGGAAAAACTCGAACAACTCGGGCCGGTTGAACTGACCGACTTGCCGGGCGTCGACCACAAGGTCGCCACCATTTTCTCGGGCGCGGGCGTGGTCACGCGACGCGTAACGGAAGCCGCCGAACAGGCCGGTTTCGTATTCGCGGTCGATCCGACGTCGCTGGATGCATCGTGCGTCGGCGGCAATGTGGCGATGAACGCGGGCGGCAAAAAGGCCGTGCTGTGGGGCACCGCGCTGGATAACCTCGCCTGGTGGCGCATGGTCGACCCGGAAGGCAACTGGCTCGAAGTCACGCGCCTGGATCACAACTGCGGCAAGATTCACGATATCCCGGTCGCGCGCTTCAGGCTCGACTGGTTCGATGGATCGAAGGCGCCGGGCGAGAAATTGCTGCGCACAGAAGCGCTCGATATTGCCGGCAGCAAGTTCCGCAAGGAAGGGCTGGGCAAGGACGTGACGGACAAGTTCCTGTCGGGTCTGCCGGGCGTGCAAAAGGAAGGCTGCGACGGCCTCATCACGTCAGCGCGCTGGATTCTCCACAAGATGCCGGCGAACACGCGCACCGTCTGCCTCGAATTTTTCGGCCAGGCGCGCGACGCGATTCCGAGCATCGTGGAGATCAAGGATTACTTGTTCGAAACGTCGAAGAAGGGCGGCGCGATTCTCGCGGGTCTCGAGCACCTCGACGAACGCTATCTGCGCGCAGTCGGATATGCGACCAAGAGCAAGCGCAACGCATTTCCGAAGATGGTGTTGATCGGCGACATTGTCGGAGACGATGCCGACGCGGTGGCTCAAGCGACCTCCGAAGTCGTACGCATGGCGAACGGCAAGAGCGGTGAAGGCTTCGTCGCGGTCAACGCCGAGGCGCGCAAGCGTTTCTGGCTCGACCGGTCGCGCACGGCCGCGATCGCAAAGCACACGAACGCGTTCAAGATCAATGAAGACGTGGTGATCCCGCTCAACCGCATGGGCGAGTACACGGACGGGATCGAGCGGATCAACATCGAGTTGTCGATCAAGAACAAGCTGCAACTCGTCGATGCGCTGGAAGCGTTCTTCAAGACCGGCAAGTTGCCGCTCGGCAAAAGCGACGACGCCAACGAAATTCCGAGCGCGGAACTGCTGGAAGATCGCGTTCAGCAGGCGCTCGAATTGTTGCAACGGGTGCGTGCGCGCTGGACGTTTGTCGGCGAGAAGCTGGATATGCCGGTGCGTGAGGCGCAGCACTACATGGTTCAGCTCGGCTACGCGCCGCTGGCCGAGAAACTGGCGGATCGGGTGGACCAACAGCCGGGCGCTCACGTCTTCGATATCGCGCAGGACCGCACCGTACGCATCTCGTGGAAGCAGGAAATCCGCGCCGAACTGCGCCAGATTTTCAATGGCGGCGAGTTCAAGCCGATCCTCGAAGAGGCGCAGAACATCCATAAGCAGGTACTGCGTGGCCGCGTGTTTGTCGCGCTGCACATGCACGCCGGCGATGGCAACGTGCACACCAACATCCCAGTCAACTCCGACAACTACGAGATGCTGCAGGATGCGCACGCCGCGGTGGCGCGGATCATGAAGCTGGCGCGCGATCTGGATGGCGTGATTTCGGGCGAACACGGCATCGGGATCACGAAGCTTGAGTTCCTGACGGAAGAGGAAATCGGCGAATTCCGGGCGTACAAGCAACGCGTCGATCCGAATGGCCGTTTCAACGCGGGCAAGCTGCTGCCGGGCGCCGATTTGCGTAACGCGTACACGCCGAGCTTCGGCTTGATGGGCTATGAATCGCTGATCATGCAGCAGTCGGATATTGGCGCAATCTCGGATTCGATCAAGGATTGCCTGCGCTGCGGCAAGTGCAAGCCGGTCTGCGCGACCCACGTGCCGCGGGCCAATCTGCTCTATAGCCCGCGCAACAAGATTCTCGCGACATCGCTGCTGATCGAGGCGTTCCTGTATGAAGAGCAGACGCGTCGTGGGGTATCGATCAAGCACTGGGATGAGTTCAACGACGTCGCCGATCACTGCACGGTGTGTCACAAGTGCGTGACGCCGTGCCCGGTAAAGATCGATTTCGGCGATGTCACCATGAACATGCGCAATCTGCTGCGCAAGATGGGCAAGAAGAAGTTCAATCCGGGCAATGCGGCCGGCATGTTCTTCCTCAACGCCACGAATCCGCAGACCATCAACCTTGCCCGCACGGCAATGATGGGTATCGGCTACAAGGCGCAGCGCCTGGGCAATGACGTGCTGAAGCGGTTCACGAAGAAGCAGACGGCAAAACCGCCTGCTACGGTCGGCAAGCCGCCGGTCACGCAGCAGGTGATCCACTTCATGAACAAGAAGATGCCGGGCAACCTGCCGAAGAAAACGGCGCGCGCGCTTCTTGATATTGAAGACAACAAGATCGTGCCGATCATCCGGAACCCGAAGACAACCACCGCCGATACCGAAGCGGTCTTCTACTTCCCGGGCTGCGGCTCGGAGCGGCTGTTCTCGCAGGTTGGCCTCGCGACGCAAGCAATGCTGTGGGAAGCGGGCGTCCAGACGGTGTTGCCACCGGGCTACTTGTGCTGCGGCTATCCGCAGCGTGGCGCGGGCCAGTTCGACAAGGCCGAGAAGATCGTCACCGATAATCGCGTGTTGTTCCATCGCGTGGCGAACACGTTGAATTACCTCGACATCAAGACGGTGGTGGTGTCGTGCGGAACCTGCTACGACCAACTGGCCGGTTACGAATTCGAGAAGATTTTCCCCGGTTGCCGGATCATCGATATCCACGAATTCCTGCTTGAGAAGAACATCAAGCTGGAAGGCGTGGCGGGCACGCGCTACATGTATCACGACCCGTGTCACTCGCCGATCAAGACGATGGACCCGGTGAAGCTGGTGAACGAGCTGATGGGTTCGGCGAACGACGGCTACACCATCGAGAAGAATGACCGATGCTGCGGCGAGTCGGGCACGCTGGCGGTCACGCGGCCGGACATATCGACCCAAGTCCGCTTCCGCAAGGAAGAGGAAATCCGCAAGGGGGCGGCCAAGTTGCGCGACATTCCGCTGGTCGGGTCAAAAACGGGCTCGAATGGGGGCGGTACGGCGATTGCTGGGGCCACGGCATCAGGTTCCGCGGCGAACGCCGGCGACGGTCCCCAACCGAGCGGCACCGACGTCAAGATCCTCACTAGCTGCCCATCGTGCCTGCAAGGTTTGTCGCGCTTCAACGAGGACGCCGGCATCGAGTCGGATTACATCGTCGTGGAAATCGCTCGCAAGGTGCTCGGTGCGAGCTGGATGGAAGACTACGTCGCCCGTGCTAACGATGGCGGGATCGAGCGCGTGCTGGTGTAATAGCGGAACCGGGGCTTGTTTCGCTAGAGGAAAATAATGGACTGTGTCTTTTGCCGTGAAGACGGCGGCGAAGTCTTGTGGTCGGACGGCGCATTGCGCGTCGTCCTTGCCGACGAGCCCGAGTGGCCCGGCTTTTGTCGCGTGATCTGGCAGGCGCACGTGGCCGAAATGTCCGATCTCGACGACGCCGCGCGCCACCAGATCATGGCGGCCGTGAATGGCGTCGAGCGGGCGATCCGGCGCGTGTTATCGCCGGCAAAGGTGAATCTGGCGAGCCTTGGCAACCAGGTCCCGCACGTTCACTGGCATGTCATTCCGCGCCATTCCAACGACTCCCGTTTCCCGCTGCCCATTTGGGCACCGCGCCAGCGCACGGTGTCACATGCGCTGCTGTCCAATCGGCGCGCGCAGGCTACGCTGTTGCGCGAAGCGGTGCGCCACGAAATGACACTGGCGTTCGGCTAACTTCGCTGGCTTGGCGTCACTCGCAACCGTCGCCGGCTTACGTCACCAAGGGCTCACCATGAGCGGACTTACCAAACAAACGCCGATCCCGACGGGTATCGTCGTGCATTCGAAATCCCGGGCTCTCGAGTTGCAATACGCAAATGACGAGTCATACCGCCTGCCTTTCGAGTTGCTGCGCGTGTATTCACCGTCGGCGGAAGTCCAGGGTCACGGTCCGGGACAAGAAACGCTGCAAACCGGCAAGCGGGACGTCACGCTCGTTTCGGTCGAACCAGTGGGCCATTACGCGCTTCAATTGAATTTCTCCGACGGCCACAATACCGGCATTTATTCGTGGGATATCCTTCGGGACCTCGCGGTGCGTCAGGACGAACTCTGGCGTAACTATTTGGCCAAACTTGAAGCGGCCGGCGTGGACCGCGATACGCCGATGGCGCCCAAGGCGTCCGGCGGGCATCGCCACTAAGTAAACTTAATATAGCGCGGCGTTTTGCCGCAGCATTCGGCTTGTCGCCTGGCATCGGGCGTGCCGTTGACAACACGAACAACATTAGGACGAACGCGATGAGCAAGACCCACTTCGGTTTTGAAACGGTCGACGAACAGGAAAAAGCGAAGAAGGTCGCGGGTGTGTTCCATTCGGTCGCGAGCAACTACGATTTGATGAACGACGTGATGTCCGGCGGGCTGCATCGCGTGTGGAAGCTCTTCACAATCGGCCAGGCAAAGGTTCGGCCGGGCTACAAAGTCCTCGATCTGGCCGGTGGGACGGGCGATCTGGCGAAAGCGTTTGCGAAACAGGCGGGCGAAAAAGGCGAGGTCTGGCACACCGATATCAACGAATCAATGTTGCGCGTTGGCCGCGATCGACTTCTGGACAAGGGTATCAACACGCCGACGCTGCTCTGCGACGCCGAAAAAATTCCGTTCCCGAATAATTATTTCGATGTGGTTACGGTGGCCTTCGGGCTTCGCAACATGACGCACAAGGAAGGTGCATTGGCGGAGATGTATCGGATACTGAAGCCGGGTGGCAGGGTACTCGTACTGGAATTTTCGAAAGTATGGGATCCGCTGAAAAAGGCCTACGATATCTACAGTTTCAAGGTATTGCCGTGGCTTGGCGAGAAGTTCGCCAAAGATGCCGACAGTTACCGTTATCTCGCTGAGTCGATCCGCATGCATCCGGATCAGGAAACTTTGAAAACGATGATGGAACGCGCAGGGCTGGATCGAGTCGAATATTACAATTTGTCAGGTGGCGTGGTAGCGTTACACGTCGGGACCAAATTTTAGTGTTCCACTTTTTATGAGGATTCGAAATGTCCGATTCGCGCTTACCCCAAGCTCGGGGTTTCCTGAAGCCGTTGTTCAGGAAAGCCGGGGTGTTTGCGCTGGCTGGCGTAATCATTGCCGGTGCCCTGTTAAGTGAAGATGCAGAGGCGCGCCGGCTGGCTGGCGGCCGCAGCATTGGACGGCAGTCGACGACGGCGCAACAAGCCACGCCACCTTCTCCCGCGCAGTCAGGCCAGGCGGCCAACGCGCAGCGCGCAGCGCCCGCACC
>NZ_JBAUSA010001124.1:0-4285 GCF_049581465.1 Caballeronia sp.
GCGAGTCCGTTTAGCTGCAGCGCCTGTCGCCTTGGCGAAGAAGCGCTTATAAACGCGAAGGTGCCGCCCATACCGCAGCGGTCCAAGCGTCGCTGTGTTACCGAAATCGAAGGGCTTCGCCCGGCCCGTCTTCAGAAACGTGACGAGGCGCAAGCCCCACCAGTAGGCGCGACAACGGAGTTCGAGCCACATGATGCGAAGACCCTGATCGTCTGTCTCGCAGATGTGCTTAAAAAATAGCAAGACAGGGAAACCCATGAAGAAGAACAGCAGCCCTCCGGGTCCCACGAACGCGGCACATAAAAGCCCCACAAATATCGAGCAAGCGAAGACCACGAGCGCCGGCATATAGGGCACTCCCCACACGTTCGGCGTACGCCCGAGCCCATTGAATCCGGGGTATTTCGTTTTTTCGGACATAGCGTCTCAACTGACAAACATGTTCCATAGCCACGGTGCGAGCACTGCGACTCCGCCGACGACGGCAACCTTGCCGCATGCAGTAACGAAATCGGACCAATGTCCCCTATCCATCCACGACTCGGCCCCCTTCCAGCCGAGGTACATCAGCGCGCACACGCCAAGGAAGCTATAAAGCCAGACCTTGAAGGTCGTCGCACCTTGCGTCGCCGAATCAAGTCCGCTTGCGAATGCATAGGAATACGTTATTGGTACGGTAAGTACTACTAACAATACGTTCTGAATGTGGTACTTTTTAGACATGGCTCCTCCGAAGGGCGACTCAAAAAACCGGGCACGGACTGTCCGCGTCCGCAACAATCATTTGCAGGAAGCGGATCCATCACACGCGTAGTCACCGAACGCATCCCAAGCGGGGTGCGAAATAGGAGTCGCGGTCGTAGTCATGGCCGGCGTCGCCACCGGCGAGTCAGGATCGGCGTCGACTGGTGGCGCGCTGGGCTTGCTATGGTGCGCACTAGCGACGAGCTTGCGGTCCATGACGACCGAAATCGCCGGTACGTCTATCGACGGGTTTGTCGCCTGCGCGTTCGTGGAGACCCGCTGAACATAACTGGTGCCCCGAAACTCGGTCTTCAGCCCGCGGGTGAAGTTGCCACTGTAGTAGCAACTGATCGCCGCCCGCAGCGCTTGGTCTCCCGCTCCGATGCTTGCAACTGCTCGCGTATAACAGCCTCGCAAGATGTCAGCGCCGGCCTGCAAGTTCGCACATGGATCGAACGCAGTTGCGTAGGTAAGTCCGTATCGGGAGAGGTTGGCCTTGTTGACTTGGCCAAGTCCCATGCTGAAATTGATGCCTTGGGCGTCGAGCGCCTTGGCCGTCGCGACGGCTTGGGCGAGCGTTTGGGGTTGCCTTGAAAGATGGCCACCAACGACACCGATAGCGAAGGGGTTGAAACCCGATTCCGTCCGCACGACGGCTTGGAGCGTCGTCGGATGAATATTCGGCGCGCATTCCAAGGCCAAGGTATTGAAGTCAACCATGACTTCTACCTTGGTCAGCTACGAGCGAGCACAGCCGCGCGAACGCTATAATGGTGCTAGCCATCTTAGACCTCACGAAGTTTGAAAAATGGTCAGGTGATGTCGGTGTTGGTAGCGCCGACATCGACCGCTTCAATTCAGTCTTTTTCTCGCCTGAGTAGCACGTGCACAGAACTAATGCGCGGGCACGTTTCCTTTACAAAGTCCATTGCGATATCAAGACGTTTCCATAACTTGGTTCGCCCAAGCGCTGTCTGGACAACGTAGACTTTCGCCTCACTGGGAATTTTCACATTCATCAACCACCACCCTTCACGATCCTCTTCTCCCTCACCTGTCTCTACCAAAAAAATTTCGTATTCAGGTTGAGCGCCGTCGAGGATCGCGAGATCCCTTTTGGTTAGCGTCAGCATTTCGTCCCTTGGCATCGTTCGCAAAACAAGGATTAATGCCACGCAGCCGGGAAACTTTCCATGCATCACGCAGTTTTCTCACGAATGACAAGAATTGATTCACGTTTGATATCATTTGTAGATCATATCTACACACTTGTCTAACATATCTTCTAGTTCGACGAACAAACATGTGTCAATTTGTAATTGATGCGGCCTTGTTGGGCGATCGAAGAAGGCTCGTGGCGCTTAGGAGAACCGATCCGGCGGCGAACAAACAGGAAGGTTGTTTACGTATTTGTCTGGGCGGTTAATGGAAGTCTAGCCCGATACCCATTAGTAACGGGGTGTCCCCGTCTGGTATTTACTTCATCATCGCGTTATGTTAAGAGGAATTGCGATGTACGATTTAGACGCACTGCGCAAATTTGATTTGATCATCGACGCACGAAGTCCGCGCGAATTCGCCGAAGATCATCTGCCCGGAGCGGTCAACCTCCCGGTGGTCTTCGACGAGGAATACGCGGAGGTCGGTACGGCCCATCGGACGGATCCAATGAGGGCCTATCAGATCGGCGTTGCATATTCGCTTAGAAACATCGCGCGCCACCTTGAGCTTCCGTTTTTTCGCACCAGTCGGCGAGCCACCATCCTCGTTTATTGTTTTCGGGGCGGAAAACGAAGCAAGCTTTGGACGGACGCCCTGGAGACAATCGGCTACAAGGTCCAAAGGCTACCGACGGGTTGGAAGGGCTATCGAAACTGGGTACGTGAAACCCTTGCGGAGATGCCCACGCGGTTGAAGCTAAATGTGCTTTCAGGGCCAACTGGGTGTGGAAAAACTCGCCTGTTGCTCGCGTTACGTGAAGCAGGAGCACAGGTCCTCGACTTAGAGGCGCTTGCCTCACACCGCGGTTCAATCATTGGCGCGATACCGGGTCGGGCACAGCCGAGCCAAAAATTATTCGACAGCCTGTTGCTAGCTGAGATGAGTCGCCTTGATTTGTCAAAGCAGGTGTGGATTGAAAGTGAGAGCAAGCGAATCGGCCGCGTGCAGTTGCCGACTGCGCTTTTCGACCGAATGCACGGCGGCCGCCTCTACGCGGTCGATACTCCGATGCCTGAGAGAATCGCGATGTGGCACCGCGAGTATCCCCACTTTGAGCGCGACCCCGCGGCGCTGGTCGCACAACTGGGCTATTTGAAAGCACTCGTTGGCGGAGCGACGCTGCAGGAGTGGTCGTCGCTGGCCGAACTCGGCGAAATTGACGCGCTCTTCGAAAGCATCATGGTCGACTACTACGACCCAGCGTACGTTCGCTCGACGAAGAAAAATTACTCGCAAACCGGGCATGCCGCCGAAATCCGACTGGAAACGCTGGACTCAAACTATCTCGCAACCATCGCGGGCCGCCTGATCTCTGAAAGCAGCATCTTGCCGTCGCTGCCTGACTAGGATCCTCACCCTGCGGTCCATCACCGAAAACCAAAGAGGTGGCACCAATGTTAGCCAAAGCATCTGAAAATAGCCTCCGGGTAAAGTGGCGCGCTGCACGGCCAGACGCTGATATGGCAAGTGCCCCTCTTGATGGTGAGAACCGTGAAATCCGTTGTTCACCAGCAGGCAGTTCGACAGCCAAAAGTCGACGTCCCACGAGGTGGCAGCAGTAGGCGGAGGGTCTCGATCGAGTCCGTAGTGCTGCATATAGCCGACGGCCTCGACAATAAACACGCTGACAGCTGCGTATCCAGCGTAGAAGAACGCGACGCGCCATTGATGCAGCGCCAACGCTATACAGAACAGCAATAAGCCGACAAACACGTTTCGGAAGAGGCTACGCGGAACCCCGTCGTGCTGAAAAGAGCGTCGTGCGAACGACGATTTCAATGCTGACGCGTAAGAGCGTCCTACGTGGCGCCAGAGAGACGTGCCCACCGATGCCGCGGAGCCAAACTCTGCGTTCCCAACGTGCTCATGGTGCAACTGGTGCGCCACCCGGTAGTGCGGATAACCGGCGACGATGAATGCAAGGTCACTAACCAGCCGCCATATTTTGCCAGGTCGGTGCGTCAGTTCATGCAGATGCGCCATCGCGGTAGCGCTTAACACGCCGCATCCGACGATTAGCCCGATCAACTCCGGCGCCGGAGCATGTGCCGCGCGGTAGACACCGATCGCGACTGCACAAGCCCATATAACAGCAAACCAGCAGGGAACCTGTTGTTCGGCCGTTTTCTCTATCGCCTGCCCCGAGACAGGAGCACCCCGCCCTATCATCACGTCGAGCACAGGAATAGCGAACAGCACGATCGCCACAAATGCCCAAGGGTAACCGTCAAGCAACGACACGCACGCACCGATCGGCAGTGCCAGCGACAACCAGAACGCTTTACCGCTGTTACGCCAGCAGGTCATTCACTTCCGCGAA
>NZ_JBAUSA010001125.1:0-8020 GCF_049581465.1 Caballeronia sp.
CAGTGCTAGAGGTATGACTTTGCTATTTTTCGACTTGTTGTCAGATGACATATGTCGCGAGCACTGAAACTTTATTGTTTATCGGGCTAGGGTCGTGCGCAGAACAGCGCCGGATAAACTAGCGCGCCCCAATAGAAACCTTTGATGCTGTGAGAACGCGGCTACGCATTGATCTGCGGCCGTCGAGGCGAAGCGTTTGCGTGCCGCTGGTGCTAGAGGGGGGTGTTCAACCGCGGGTGAAATGTTCGGGGCCGCGCTACGTTCGTGCCAAAGACCTGAAGTGGGCAACGACGACACTAAAAATTGGCGGTTTAAAACGCGTTTCTTTGCTTCGTTTCTTTGCGCGTTTGCAAAGAAATGAAGTTCCGCCCCGAACAGGGGCTAACAGATATAAGCAAGAAAATACTACCTATGCAGGACGACCACGCTAGCAGAAGGACTCAATGCTAACCCCACACTCGCCGCGAGCAGCACCGCCCATCCCCCTCTCCTTACTCCACTTCCCCGCCCATCCAAGCACACACATCCCCCGTCCCAAGCGTCCGCTGACCCAGCACAAACACCGCGGTGGCCGGCGCCGGAGCCACCCTCTCGGTTGCGCCGAAATTAAACGCGAACGTCACCTCGCCGCGGCGGCGCACACGAAGCCCCTCCGGCAACAGGAGCACGCGAACACCCGCATCGCGCGCAGCCTGTTCGAGCAACGCGCGATGCAACTCATGCGAGAGCCACGCGCCGACATATCGAGTCCGTCCGTGGCTTACGACTGCCGGCCAACCGTCCTCGAAGCTCGCCTCGACCTGCGTCTCGCCATCGACGCGAAGATGCTCGCGCCAATGCACGGCGATACCATTCACCCCACCAATAGCAGTCGACGGCTGCAACGTCGGACGCAGCGACTCAACCTCGATAACCTGCATCGGCAACACCTGCTGCAGCGCGCCGGGAGCGAGGTTCGCAGGTATGGTGAACGCTTCGGTCTTGGAGCCGCTTCTCGGGCCAAACACCCAATGCGCGGGATGGCGCAAGTTCCGCTGCACAAACGCTTCGTCAATCACGGCGAGGCTCGGTACAACCACCAACTTGTACGGGGACAAGTCGGCGCCGGGCGAAACAATATCGACGTCCAGACCCAGTTCCCGCAGCGCCTCGTAGTAGTCGAATGCGAGCGTCTGATAGTCAAAGGTCTTGCCGTGACGCTGGATCTCGAACATCCACTGCGTTTCATAGTCGAAGACGACCGCCACCTCCGCGCGCGCCGCCGGGAGAAGGTTCGACAGCACCTCGGACCCTGCGATCTCCCGCGCCGCGCGCTGTAGCTCCAGGCCGCCGGGCGACAGTTCGTTGTTCGGCAGGTTGAGCCCGGAATGCATTTGTTCCTGCGCATACGGATACTGTCGCCAGCGAAAATACGACACGAGTTCCGCGCCGTGCGCGAAGGCTTCGAACGCCCAGAGCCGGACCATGCCCGGCGCCGGGACCGGATTCCACGGGGCCCAATTGACCGGGCCGGCCTGCTGTTCCATCACCCAGAAACGCCCGCGGCCAACGCCCCGGTACCGGTCGTGATCGAACGCGGATACGTCAGGGTGAGACGTGCGGGCATAGCGCGCCTTTTGCTCTTCCGGCAACGCAATCGACTCGGTTCTCGCGATCGGATAGCTGTCCCACGCGGCGACGTCGATCGTGCTGTCTTCTGCGAATCGATAGTGATCGAAGGTCGTGAAGAAGCCCATGAAGTTGTGCAGCAGGTCGACATCGGGTGCGCAGCGGCGCAGCACGTCGATCTGCTCGCGATGAAAGCTCGCGACCTCGTCCGACATGAAGCGCCGGAAGTCGAGCAGATGTATCGGGTTCGCATCGGTGGGCGTCAGGTTGGGCAAGCCGATCGCATCGAATGTCGCATAATCCATGCTCCAGAAGACATTGCCCCATGCTTCGTTAAGCGAATCAACGGTCTCGTATTTACGCTCCAGCCATGCATGAAAGCGGTGCAACGCTGCGTTGGAATAGCTCGGCACGGTCTCATGGCAACCGAGTTCGTTGTCAGTCTGCCACGCGACGATCGACGGATGGCGTCCATAACGCCCGGCCATTGCCGTGACAATGCGCAGGCATTCCCGCCTATAAATCTCGCTGGAAATATCGTAGTGACGGCGCGAGCCGGCGTTCCAGCGCGTGCCGTCGGCACGTACCGGCAGCACCTCCGGATACGCGTCGATCAACCACTTGGGCGGCGCGGCCGTCGGCGTGCCAAGCACAAGTTTCAGTCCTGCCGCCGACAGCGTTTCGATCGCCTCGTCGAGCCAGCCCCACACGTATTCACCGGCGCGCGGCTCCATCCTGCCCCACGCAAACTCAGCAATACGCACGTGCGTGATGCCGAGTTCGGCCATGCGGCGGGCATCGTCGGCCCACATCGAACGGGGCCATTGTTCAGGGTAGTAACAAACACCGAATTGCATGAAAGTGTCTCGCTCGTAGGAGAAAAGGGAGAGGTGAAAGAGGGGCGCTCAGCCCTTGCTCGCGCCGAAGGTCAGGCCGGCGACGAAGTGTTTTTGCATCGCGAAGAACATAAGCACCGACGGCAGCGCCGCGAGTACCGAGCCCGCTGCGACGAGGTTCCAGGCGGTGGTCCATTGCCCCTTGAGCGCGGCGACGCCCACGGTGATCGGGGCGGCGTCGTCGCCTTGCGTGAGGCACAGCGCCCAGAAGTAGTCGTTCCACACGAACGTGAAGACAAGGATTCCGAGCGCGGCAAGCGCGGGGCGGATCAGCGGCAGCACGATCCGGGCATAGACCGTCCATTCGCTCGCCCCTTCCACACGCGCTGCTTCGATCAGTTCGAACGGCAACTGCTTGATGAAGTTGCGCAGGAAGAGCGTGCAAAAGCCGGTTTGGAATGACACGTGGATGATCACCAGCGCCCACACGCTATTGAACAGACCGACCTTGAGCGCCATGTCGCGCACGGGGATCATCAGGATCTGGATCGGCACGAAGTTGCCGGCGACGAACGCGAACAGCACGGCGGTGTTGCCGCGAAAACGATAGGTCGCGAGCGCGAAGCCCGCCATCGACGCAAGCACGATCGAGCCGATCACCGACGGCACTGTGATCAGCACGCTATTGGCAAAGTAGTGCAGCATCGGCGTTTGCGTGAGCGCCGTGCCGTAGTTCTCGAACAGCGCGAAGTGCTTGGGCCAGGTCCAATAGTCGCCTTGCGCGAGTTCATCGGATGAGCGGATCGACGTGACGAGCACGGCCAGCATCGGCAATAGCCAGACCACCAGCGCAAGCGGCAAAGACGCCTTGTACAACGCGCGATTGAGCGGTTTCCAGCGTTCAATGGGAAGTGGATACATTTGTCGTGACTCCCTTTAGATCAGCGTTCTTCGCGCAGCATGCGGCGCAGATGGAACACGATGTAGACCAGCATGATCGCGAACAGCACGACGGCAATTGCCGCCGAATAGCCTTCGCGGTAGTACTTGATCGCCTGGTCGTACATGTAATAGGCGAGCACTGTGGAACTGTCGAAGGGGCCTCCGCCGCTCATCACCGAGATCAGGTCGAAGCTGCGCAGCGCGCCGATCACGGTGAGCACGACGGCCATGAAGGTGGCGGGTCGCAGCTGTGGAAGGATCACGTGCCAAAGCAGGCGGGCACCTTTCGCGCCCTCCATGCGTGCAGCCTCGACCACCTCCGGATTGATGGCCGTCAGCCCTGTGAGATAAAGCACCATGCAGAAGGGCGTCTGCGGCCAGAGCGCGGCGAAGATGATGCCAAGCGTGACGGTGTGCGGATCGCCGAGCACGGGAATGCCATGGCCGACGAACAGGCGCAACAGGCCGAAGGTCGGATCGTAGAACCAGCTGAACACAAGCCCGACGACCACGCCAGAGAGCACGAAGGGCGCAAAGAACAGCGACTTCACGACACGCATGCCGCGCATCTGCTGGTTCAGGTAGAGCGCAAACAGCAAGCCGAGCGGTGGCGCAAGCAGGAAGAACGCGAGCCACAGAAAATTGTTCTTGAGCGCGGTATAGAAGGTGTCCGAATGAAATAATTCGACGTAGTTTGACAAGCCGACAAAGACTTTCGGCGTCATCCCATCCCAGCTATAGAAACTGAGCGAGATGCTGCTGATGATCGGATAGATCACGCACAGGCAAAACATCGCGCAGCCTGGCAGCAGGAAAAAGAGTGCGGCGCGGTTCTGGTGACGGCGGCTCGTGGAGACGCGCCGGCGTCGTGCCGCGGGCAACGGGCGGGCAGCGGTATCAGACATGGTTTGAGCCTCGTCGGAGTGCGAAGGTGAGCGTTGGCGTTTCCGTGTTTGCGTGGGAAAGGACGCCAACGCTGTCAGGCGTTACTTCTTGTAGATACGCTTGCGGGTTTCCTCGAGTCGCGCAAGGATCGAATCGAGTTGCGAAGGATCGCTGTAGAACTGCTGCATCGCCTTCATGCCTTCGTCGGCCATTTCCTTGGTCATGTCGCGGTCATAGAACTGCGCGATACCGCCCTTCGTGTTCGCGAGGGTTTGAAAGCCGACCTTTGAAATGGCGTCCTCAGGTGGGGTGGACTGGCTGTTCGACGGCAACTGGCCCCAGCCACGTGCGAGATCGGCATTGATCTCAGGCGTCTCCATGAAGGCCAGCAGCTTGTGCGCGTCCGCCTTGTTCTTCGCTTTGGCAGGTATCAGCAGCACGTTAACCGGACCGTCCTCGGCAACCGGCACGTTGGGGTCGATCACAGGGAAGCGGAAGAAGCCGGTCTCGGGCTTGATCGAGGCCGGGATGCTGGCCGAGAAGAACGTGCCCATCAGCATCATCGACGCCTTGCCGTTCGCGAGGAACGGGGCGATGGAGTCGAGATCGTAGGAGAGCGCGTTCTCGATGAAGTAGTGATCGTCAATCAACGTCTTCCACGCCATGTACACTTTCTTGACGCGCGCATCCGTATAGGGAATCTCGCCCGCCATCAGTTGCTGGTGAAACGCGTTGCCGTTGATGCGCAGGTCGAGATAGTCGAACCATGCGGCAAGCGTCCAGCTATCGCGCGCGGCCACCGCGATCGGTGCAACGCCGCTCGCTTTCAGCTTCTTGCAGGCCTCCAGGAATTCATCCCAGGTTTTCGGTTCGGTCGTGACGCCGGCCTTGTCGAAGAGATCCTTGCGATAGAAGAAACCGTACGCGTCGTAGCCGAGCGGTGCGGCGTACTGCTTGCCCTTGTAAGTCGATGCTTCCTTCACCGATGCGTACTGTTGCGTCCAGTTGTTCTTGCTCCAGTCGGGCGACAGGTCTTCCAGCAAGCCGCGCTGCGCGTAGTACGCCATGCGCTCGCCGTCGTGCCACGAGACGACGTCAGGCGGGTCCGTCGCCAGCCAGCCGCCCATCTGCACCTTGTAGGCTTCCTCGGTGACGTAGGTCACCTTGAGGTCGATATCGGGGTTGGCTTTCTTGAACTTGTCAAAGGCATCCTGCCATGTCGAGCGCTGGTTGCCGCGCGCCGATACGTTGACGGTCAGCGTGCCGGCATCTGCCGCGGCGGCGGACCAAAGGGTTGCAACCACAGCGAGCGCGGCCGAAGCGCGCGCCAGACTGCGAAGGCGATTTGCGATCATCTTGTGTCTCCTTGACTACCTTGTTAGCCGGCAACGCCGTGTTGCCGGTCGATGTGGCCGGCTCTGCGACCGGGTTGAATCTGCGGGGGTAAGTTAGAGGGTCAGGCGGGCTCGTGCACCTGGGCGCGATCCGTACGTTGCGCCGCTTTGCCCTGCGCGTCGAACAGGTGACAGGCATCGGCAGGAATCCGAATCGATAGCGACTCTCCCGGGTGCATCGAGATGTCTCCGGGCGCCTTTGCAACCAGCACGCCGCCCGCAAAATCCGCGTGGACATAGCTGTGTTCGCCGAGGCGCTCCGTAAGCGCTGCAACGCACCGGATCGACTGTTCGCCGGCGCCGATTTGCAGGTGCTCAGGCCGCACACCAAGCGTTACCGCCTGGCCGCGTTGCAGGTGGGCACCGTCGACATGGGCAATCAGCGCTTCGCCGCCCGTCGTTAGCTTGACTGTCACGGTGCGTCGTTCAATCGACTCGACTACGGCGTCGATGAAATTCATCCGCGGCGAACCAATGAAGCCCGCAACGAAGCGCGACTGCGGATAGTGGTACAGATCAAGCGGCGCACCGATCTGCGCGATGCTGCCAAAGCGCTCCGCGTCCGCGCCGGCGTGCAGCAGCACGATCTTGTCGGCGAGCGTCATGGCCTCGACCTGATCGTGGGTGACGTACACCACGCTCGCGTTCGAGAAGCGCTGATGCAACCGCGCGATTTCGATACGGGTCTGACCGCGCAGGGCGGCGTCGAGATTGGACAGTGGTTCATCGAACAGGAACACGCCTGGTTCGCGCACGATCGCCCGGCCGATAGCGACGCGTTGCCGCTGGCCGCCGGACAGCGCCTTCGGATGACGATCGAGAAGCGCTTCCAGTTCCAGGATGCGCGCGGCCTCGCGGACCTTTCGGTCGATGACATCCTTCGGCGTCTTCGCTAGCTTCAGGCCGAAAGCCATGTTCTCGAACACGGTCATGTGCGGGAACAACGCGTAGCTCTGGAAGACCATGGCCACCCCGCGCTCCGCGGCGGGTACGTCGTTCATCAGGCGGCCATTGATGCGCAATTCTCCCGCGCTCAAGTCTTCGAGTCCCGCGATGATCCTGAGCAAAGTCGACTTGCCGCAGCCCGACGGGCCAAGGAAGACGCAAAACTCGTGTTGCCCGATCTCGAGACTCAGTTGCCGGATAACCGGCGTATGGTCTCCATACGATTTCTGTACGTTGGTAAGACTGATTGCGGCCATGCCACCTCCGGATTTAAGCGCTTAAATTTGAGCGATAAAAAAACAGGTTCCCCTTGTGCAACGGGGATTTAAGCGCTTAAATGGAGGGAAATTCGAAAACCGCATGATTCTGTCTCCTGGGTATTTTTATGGAACTTAGCAAAAACGGGACATTGTTTGCAACATTTGAATCGTGTTCCCTGAATGTGGGAAAAGACTGATGGTCACATTAACTGAGGTTGCGCAGCGCGCGCGGGTCACGGCTGCGACGGTCTCCAATGTCCTGCGCAATCGTGACAAGGTCCGCCCGCAGACCGTTGAGCGAGTGTTGGAGGCGATCGCCGAACTCGGCTACCGGCCGAACCTTAACGCCCGGGCACTTGCCGAGGGCCGGTCGTCGACCTTGGCGTTGATGCTGTCGAACATTTCCAACCCTTTCTATCCCGAGTTTGTACTGGCCGCCGAGCGCGCGGCGCGAAAAGCGGGTTATTTCCTGATGGTATGCAACACGGATGACGACGCGGAGACTGGTCGTGCGTATCTGCATCAAATCGCGGGAACGCTGGCGGACGGCGTTCTCGTCATGAACACTGACATTGCCATGAACGAGCTTTGCGCATCGGCGATTCACCGAGCGCCGATCTTGCTGGCCATGTGGGAGCATCTGGAAGCGCCGCCTGCCTTGCCATGCGTCGCGGTGGATTTTGCTCATGCGGGAGCGCTTGCTGCGACGCATTTGCTGGAGCTTGGCCACCGGGAGATCGGCATGTTGATCGGCGATGGTTGCGGGGGCTTGCAGGATGCGCGATCCAACGGGTTTCGCGATGTCATGCGCTGCGCGGGGATCGAGTCGGACGCGGCAGCGGTGCTCCAGATTCGCGATTCCATCGATGCGGGTTATGCGGCATGCATGCAGTTGATGGCGAACACACCGCATTTGACGGCGATTTTTGCGACCAATGACCTGCTGGCAATTGGCGCGGTGCAGGCATTGATATCGCTCGGTCGCGCCGTGCCGGATGATGTGTCGGTGATCGGCATTACGGACATTCAATTGGCCCGTCAGGTTCATCCCGCGTTGACCACGGTTGCGATTAACACGGCGGCAATCGCGGAATTATCGATCGATATGCTGATTCGGTTGATTCAGCAGCCGGTGCAAGTGCCTTCGATG
>NZ_JBAUSA010001126.1:0-1794 GCF_049581465.1 Caballeronia sp.
GGGTCACCCTCTAAACGCGGATGCCACATCTGCGATACCGTGATTCGCCCGGTCGTCACGGGAAGCTCAAAAGCGTAGGTCGTGACCGATACCGCTTTGCCCTGATTTTCGGGCTGGGCGTTCAGGAAAGAGGCGGGCACGAGCGCCACCAGATCGGACGTGCGGGCCACCGCCAGCGCCGCTGGAAAGCCCGGAACCACGGCCACGATCGTTCGCGCCAATCCTAAAGCAGCCAGCGCTGCATCCACCGGCCCGTTGGCGTGTCCGCGACGCGAAGCTACAACGTGGCCGAATGCGGCATAGCGTTCGGCCGTCACCTCGCCCTCGGTTTCAAGCGAATGCCCCTTCCTGACAACACCAAGGAAGCGGTCCCGAAACAGCGCCTGCACGCGCACTTCAGGGCCCATTTCACCCAGCACGCCGATCTCGAGATCGACCGAACCTTCCCGCAAGGGCGCCGCCGTCTTCTCGGGTTTTGGCGCAAAACGCAAACGCACGTGCGGTGCAACGGCAGTTGCCGCCGCGATCAGGGGAGCGCCAAAGGCCTCCACGAAACTTTCGTTGGTGCGAATCGTAAAGGTTCGCTCCAGCGTGGAGAAATCCAGTTCGGTAGCAGCAGGACGAAGTACGGCACGTGCCTCATGCGCCACATTTTGAGCGCGTTCGCGAAGTTCCGCCGCTCGCGGCGTAAGCACCATGCCTCGTCCTGCTCGAACCAAAAGGGGGTCACCGGTTGCCGCGCGAAGGCGAGCGAGCGTTCGGCTCATGGCGGACCCACTCAAGCCCAATCGGCGAGCGGCGCCTGCCACGCTGCCATCGGTAAGCAACGCGTCGAGCGCAATGAGTAGATTTAAATCCGGTTCAGACATTCGCGCAGCCTAGCACGCACCGGCCAGACATGGCGTTTGATGCATGTGTTAAGTGCGTCTGCTGCGTCTTCCGCCATGGCTCATGCATGGGTATCTTGATTGGACCCACTTACTCGAGAGGAAGCTTGTTCTTCGGCTCATATCGAAGAACGGCCTAATTTCTACAGGATCCTTACATGCAAAAATCTCTGTCGCGGAAAACTGTTCTCCTCATCGGCGCGTCCCGTGGTCTTGGATTTGCGATGGTCGAGGAATATCTGAAGCGAGGCTGGCGAGTCATTGCCACCGGGCGGGCTGACTCCACCGACAAACTTCGCAGTATCGCCGGGGCTTCCGACGAGATGCTCGACATTGAAGTCGTCGACATCACGCTTCCTGAGCAAATCGCAGCTTTACGTAGTCGCCTTGAAGCTCGACGGATAGATCTGCTCTTTGTGAATGCGGGCGTCAAGAACGACGATCGGGAAACGATAGCGGATGTCTCCACTGAAGAATTTGTACGCGTGATGGTGACGAACTCGCTGAGTCCGATGCGAGTCATCGAGGCGTTCCAGGACCTTGTCCCGCCGAGCGGAACGATAGGCGTCATGTCCTCTGGGCAAGGAAGTCTCGCTAACAACACTAACGGGAACTACGAGGTCTACCGGGGCAGCAAGGCCGCGCTCAACATGTTTATGCGCAGCTTTGCGGCGCGCCACGCCAACGACTCACGCACTCTGTTGCTAATGGCACCGGGCTGGGTGCGTACGGACATGGGTAGTCCTAAAGCTCGTCTAAGCATTGAAGAAAGCATTCCAAACTTGCTGAACACCATCGAGACACACGAAGGAAGCCCCGGATTACATTACCTGGATTATCTGGGGCGGGTCGTTCCGTGGTGAGCACCAACATCCGTAGCACGGTCCGCCGATCAATGGCACTATTG
>NZ_JBAUSA010001127.1:0-8260 GCF_049581465.1 Caballeronia sp.
CCCGCAGGGTGTCCTGGATCTGGGCCCGGCGGGTGGGATCGCTGAGAACGTCCAGAGCTGAGCGCGCCTGGTCGGGCGTGAGCGTGATGGTGGCAGGCTGCGACGCGCCGCCTGCGGGCTTGGCAACGCTTGTAGCGGCATTGGCGAATGACGCAATCGCGCCACACAGGACGAGGCAGGCAAGGAAGATGAGAATTTTGCGCATAGGCGAGGATGAGGAACTCGGTTAAGCATTCCGCAACGTGACGCGCTCGATCTGCACCGCAGATTGAAGTACGGTCGTCACTGTACTAGCTTCAACGGATCGTGCATTTAAAAGTGGTCGGCTTTTCACCCGGACCTTCAGCTACGTGCTTGACTACGTGCTTAGCCGCGCCCTTCGATCACGCGAGGAATGTCCGGCTCGAAGAACACCCAGCGTGCCTGGGGAAACGCGCGCTGCAAGTCTTCTTCGATCACGTTGATCGCATCGACCATCGCTCGGCCTGTGTCGTATTCGACCATTTCCGCCTGCACGGCCACCACGATCTGGCGGCCCCACTGCAACGTGATCAGGTTGATCACACTAATGATTTCAGGCCGGCCGCGCAAATGCGCATCGATAGCCCGTCGCACTTCCGGGCTCGCCGACTCGCCGACGATCATCGACTTGACCTCGCGGGCAACCAGGTACGCGATCACCATCAGCAACACGCCGACGCCGATCGAACCGGCGGCGTCGTAGACCGGATTGCCGGTGATCATGGTCAACAGCACGGCGCAAAACGCGATCGCAAGGCCAGCGAGTGCCGCGATGTCCTCGCCCGCGATCACAATAAGTTCGGACTCCCGCGTTTCACGGAACCATCGCCATAGCGTTTTGTTGCCGGAAGTCTGCCGAATCTCGCGCATGGCGCCGGCTAGGGAAAACGCTTCGAGCACCACCGATACGCCGAGCACCACCAGTGCGACGATCGGATTGCTGACCGGCTCGTGGCCTGCCATGCGATGCACGCCCTCATAGACCGAGAACGCACCGCCGACAAAGAACAGCAGCAGCGCAACGACCATGGAATAGAAGTAGATTTCGCGGCCCGAGCCGAGCGGGTGAAGTGCGTCGGCGGGCGTTTGGGCCTGCTTGATGCCGACCAGCAGCAAAACCTGGTTGCCGCAATCGGCGGTGGAATGGATCGCTTCGGCGAACATCGAACCGGAACCCGTGAATGCAGCCGCCCCGAACTTGCAGACGGCGATGCCCAGATTGGCGGCGAGAGCGTAGAAAATGGCTTTCGGCGATTCTTCTTTCATCGTGCTTTCATGAGGTGGGCGCGATTAGATGACTTCCACACGGCTTTCGCCATCGATCATTTCTCCAATTACTACGGCCTGGTCGAAACCGTCCGCGCGAAAAATCGCAAGGACCTCGTCCACTGCTTCCGGCGCGCACGAGACCAGCAAGCCGCCCGAGGTTTGCGGGTCGGTGAGCAGGGTTTGTGCCATGTCGTGCAATGACGATGTCAGCACGATGTCGCGGCCATACGCGCTCCAGTTGCGTGCCGAGGCACCCGTGACCACGCCCGCTTGGGCGAACGCCTCGACGCCGGGGAGCCACGGCAGGTCGGCATAACGCAAGCGTGCCGTTAGCTTTGAACCGCGGCTCAGTTCCAGCGTGTGCCCAAGCAAGCCAAAGCCGGTTATGTCGGTGAGCGCGTGCACGGCGTCGAGCGCAGCGAGATCGGCGCCGGGCCGGTTGAGCTTGGTGGTCGCCGCGATCATGGCGGCGTAGCCGGCGGCATCGAGTTGATCTTTCTTGAGCGCCGCCGACAAGATGCCCACGCCTAGCGGCTTGCCGAGGATCAGCACGTCGCCGGCCCGCGCAGCGGCATTGCGCTTCACGCGTTGCGGGTGCACGAGACCGAGCGCCACGAGACCGTAGATGGGTTCGACTGAATCGATGGAGTGGCCCCCCGCGACCGGAATGCCCGCTTCAGCGCACACTGACTCCCCGCCCTTGAGCACTGCCGCGATCACCTCGTGCGGCAACACGTTGATCGGCATGCCGACAATGGCCAGCGCCATGATCGGCTTGCCGCCCATGGCGTAGACATCGGACAGCGCATTGGTCGCCGCGATCCGGCCAAAGTCGAAGGGGTCGTCGACAATCGGCATGAAGAAGTCGGTCGTTGCAACGATCGCCTGTTCGTCATTGAGCCGATACACGGCCGCGTCGTCGGCCGTATCGTTGCCGACCAGCAGATCCGGAAAAAAGGGCAGCGGCGCGCTGCGCTTGAGAAGGTCGGCGAGTATGCCCGGCGCGATCTTGCAGCCGCAGCCGCCGCCGTGAGAAAGGCTGGTCAGGCGCGGCGAGTGACGGAGATTAGCGTTTGTATCGTTCATATGATTGCGTTCCAGCGCGGTTGCATGTGACCGATATTATGGTGGTTGTCCTGCAAGCGCGTAAAAATCGCTGCGAGCGTGCCCGTCTCCGTGCACGTGTCCGGCCACGCTTTCAAAAACAGACATAGAAACGTCACGCTATACTTTCGGTCCGCCTGACGCTGCCTTCTCGCGCAGCCTGACCTCATCTCCTCAAGCCCGCCCCCCGCCTATCCGCATGAAATTGCCCCTACCCATTGTCGCGTTGCTGCTCTCCCCCTTTCTATCCTCGTTGGCCCACGCGCAGGAAGCATCGGTTCCCGCGCACGAAGACTATGCCTATCTCCAGCGCATGAATGTACCCGCGCCCGTCATTCAATGCGTCGCGGCGTTCGATCGCTGGGTTGCGAGCGCACACAAGTACGACGCGTTCATCGTGCCGGACCGGCGCGTATTGAGTGCGAAAGTCGATAGCGACGCAACCGTCCTGAACGGCGTCAATCCCGTTGCAGTCGATCAGGTGATCGCGATGCGCGCCTTCGCAAAAGTGCATGGCACGTCGCAATGGACGCGCGTCGATAGTCAATGCGGGATGCTCGACGGCCACGTGGTCGGCGTATCGCTCACGACGCTCAGCCCAAGTGTAAGGCCGAGCATCGTTCGGTAACAGCCGTTGGACACGGAGCCCCGCAGGCGCTCCGCTAATATTTCAAATCGCATTTTTCCTTACAAACACACACGCCTTGTTATTTAATTAATAGATAAATTGATTTCACGGATTCACTAGGAGAAACCGATGAAACGATTAGCGATTCTTGTCACGCTTGCAGTTGCACTCGGAAGCATGCTCGGTGGCTGCATCGTTGTGCCGGGTGGCGGCGGTTATTACGGCGGCGGTTATCACCAGCATTACGACCACTACTAGGCCAGGCATTACAGCGCTTGACTACGACGTTCGACTTCGACAACACCCCGCACAACACCCCGCGCCAAAGGAAACCATCATGTTGAAATTCAAGAAAGGCTTGGTACTCGCATCGCTTGCGGCAAGCGCCGCAATCAGCATGGGATTGGCGAATACCGCATCGGCCGACGAGCAGTTCCGTCCCGGTTTCGTCCATGTCGATGATCGCGGCTGGCACGGCGACCGCTACTACGACGGACACCGCTACTGGGAGCGTCGCGAATGGGAACGCCATCATCATCCGGTGCACCACGACGCCCCGCGGTACTACTAAGACTTAAGCACCGCGCAGCTCAATAGCACATAGGCACATAGCGAAAAAGCCAGGACCTGTCCTGGCTTTTTGCTTTTTCTTTCCTAGCGTGCTTCAAGCGCCACCGAGTCGCGCCATCGCCGGCTATCGCGTTGAGGTGGCGCGCCGAACAGGCGACTGTATTCGCGGCTGAATTGCGACGCGCTTTCATAGCCCACGCGATGCGCTGCCGTCGCTGCATCGGTCATGTCGATCAGCATCAGCCTTCGTGCTTCCTGGAGCCGCAACTGCTTTTGATATTGCATCGGGCTCATGGCGGTCACCGCCTTGAAGTGATGATGCAGCGACGACACGCTCATGTGGACATCGCGCGCAATCGATTCCACGCGTAACGGCTGGTCGAAGTTCTCGCGCAACAGCACAATCGCTTTCGCAATGCGTTGCGTCTGGCTGTCCTGCAACGCGATCTGGCGAAGCCGCGCGCCCTGCCCGTTCATCAGCAAACGGTAAAGGATCTCGCGCTTGACCAGGGGCGCGAGAATGGGAATGTCCTCGGGCGTATCCAGCAGGCGCAGCAAACGCAACACCGCGTCCAGCATCGGCGTGCCGAGCCGGTTCACGTAGAGGCCGCGCGACGCGTCGGCATGAGTCGGGGGCGGCAGGTTTTCATCGCGGATCAGCGCGGTGATGTCCGCCACCTCGAGCTCAAGCCTCAGGCCGAGATACGGTTGCTCCTCGGTCGCGCCGGTCACCTGCCCCCTGACAGGCAAATCCACCGATGAAACCAGGTAATGCATGGGATCGTAGACATACAGTTCGTCGCCGACCATCACGCGTTTGGAGCCCTGCGCGATCAGGCCGAGCGCCGGCGTCTGAATGCCGTGACTGGGGCCGCCGCAGCGCACAATCCGGTGCAGGTGCAAACCCTTCACCGGTGTGTTGATCGAGCCTTCTGCGTGCGCGGTGAAGCGTTCCAGCAACGCGACCAGATCGAGCCGCGCGTGATCGAGGGCAGGATCGAGCGGCGCAGTCTGATTTGAAGCGTGGTGTGACGGATCGGTGGCAGTATCTGCCGCTTCGTTCAGGGCCATGATTCGCGAGTGAGGATGCAGGGCCTGCGCACCGTCCCGGCTAAACGCGCGAACGAAAAGACGTTTGCCGGATGGTCGGACTAGACACGAACTACGCGCGCGACAGGCTTGCAAAGATTGAATGGACTGCTGCTAGCTTACTCGCGCGAGCGCGTTTTCGGCCACACGCTGCCGCAGCTTTTGCAGGATCGGGCAATCATCGAACAGGATCAGGCTAGCTCCTCCATGCGTCGAACGCCGATACTTGCATCACCGCACCACATAAGAGCGTAGAGGGCGCGTTGCAACTGACAGCGATCTGACATAACTGATTCACACGGGAGTCATCCATGCGTAACAGGAAATTCGGCAATACCGGCTTATTCGTTTCGGAACTATGCCTTGGCACGATGACGTTTGGAGAAGGCGGCATCTGGACGAATATCGGCGGACTGCAGCAGGCAGACGCCGATGCGCTCATCGGGCGCGCGCTCGATGCGGGCATCAATTTCTTCGATACAGCAGACGTCTACGCCGACGGCACGTCGGAAATCATGACGGGCCAGGCGCTAAAGAACCTTAAAGTACCGCGCGAAGACGTGGTGATCGCGACCAAGATTCACGGCGAGACGGGCACGAAAGGCATCAATTCGCGCGGCGCGTCGCGGTTTCACATCATTGACGGCGTGAAGGCCAGCTTGAAACGCCTGCAGCTCGATCACATCGATTTGTACCAGTTGCATGGCATCGACCCGGCCACGCCGATTGAGGAAACGTTGCGCGCGCTCGATACCCTCGTGCAGCACGGCCATGTGCGCTACATCGGCGTATCGAACTGGGCCGCGTGGCAGATTACCAAGGCGCTCGGCATTTCCGAACGCCTTGGGCTCGCGCGCTTCGAATCGCTGCAAGCCTATTACACGATCGCAGGACGCGATCTCGAGCGGGAAATCGTGCCTATGTTGCAAAGCGAGAAACTGGGGCTGATGGTGTGGAGTCCGCTTGCGGGTGGCTTGCTCACCGGCAAGTACAAGCGCGATGGCAGTGCGAGCGAAAAAGGCCGGCGCATTGGTTTTGATTTTCCGCCCGTGAACGTGGATCGCGCGTACGACTGTATCGATGCAATGGGCAGGATCGCCGAGGCCAAGGGCGTCAGCATCGCGCAAATTGCGCTCGCGTGGTTGTTGCACAAGCCCGTGGTGACCAGCGTGATCATCGGGGCGAAGCGACTTGAGCAACTCGACGACAACATCGCGGCGACGCAGGTCGAGCTGAACGACGACGAACTCGCCGCTCTCGATGAAGTCAGCGAATTGGCACGCGAATATCCTGCCTGGATGTTCGCGCGCACCGGCGAATACCGGATGAAGCAGTTGAAGGAATCGAGCGGCGGTTAATTGCCGGAGGGTTTGAGCGGCAAGGTCATGAGCAGCGCGTCGTGATACTTGCCGTCTATTTTCAATGCGCGCGGTTCGCGGCCGTATTGCTCGAATCCTGCCGCACGATACAGGCGTATTGCGGGTTCGCTGTCGGGATCGACCCGCAAATGCACTTCTTCCACCACACCTGAAGCGTACGCCAGCAAGGCGTCGACCACGGCCCGCGCCATACCCGTTCCGCGGGCAGCGGGCACCACATACATTCCGATCAGCATCCCCTTGTGCTTCATCTTCCTGCCGGCGGGGACAACTAGCCCGGCCATGCCCGCCAGCTTGTCTCCATCGCTCCAGAATCCCCCAAACGTCACATTGTCTGCGATGCGCTGCTCAAACCACGCCAACGGCTGGTTGACTTCGTCGTCCCAGGCCGCACCCGCGCCAGTCGGATGCTGCGAGAGGTGTTCAAGCCTGAGCGCGCGAAAGGCAGAGGCGTCGGCGGCAGTAAGGCGGCGAATAGTGAACATGGATTTTTATCGGAGGACTGGGTCGCTGAGTGTCCCATGTCCTCTACGACCGTTTCAAGCATCTGGACCAGCGGCTTCCCCCGCCGTCGTGCAATACCGCCCGCGCGTTTGTGGAATTCGGGAATGGCCCTTTATCTTCAATCGAAATATCCCTTATCCGCGCTATCGCGTTGCGCAATAACGGCATTCGCGCAAAACTCGCTCCACAAATCCAACACGCATCCAGGAGACATTCATGCGTACACAAGTCGGCATTGTCGGCGCGGGTCCTGCGGGACTGCTGCTTTCTCACCTCCTTCATTTGCGCGGCATCGAGTCGGTCGTGCTCGAATCGCGCGGCCGCGACGACATCGAATCGACAATTCGCGCCGGTGTGCTCGAACAGGGCACGATGGACCTCCTCAACGAAGCGGGCCTCGGCGCCCGCATGCAAGCCGAAGGCGCGGTGCATCACGGTTTCGAGCTCGCATTCGAAGGCCAGCGCAAGCGGATCGCGCTCACTGAACTCACCGGCCATTCGATCACGGTCTACGCCCAACACGAAGTCATCAAGGACCTGGTCGCGGCACGCGTGGCCGCTGGCGGGGCGCTGAAATTCAACGTATCGAACGTCTCGCTGCACGATTTCGACGATGCCCCCGGCTCAGGCCGTCCGAGCATCCGCTATCGTCATGCCGACACCGACCACACACTGGAGTGCGACTTCATCATTGGCTGCGACGGTTCGCAAGGCGTGGCCCGTGGCTCCATGCCCCAGGCACTAAGACAGGATTACCAGCGCGTCTACCCGTTCGGATGGTTCGGCATTCTGGTGGATGCTCCGCCTTCATCGGACGAACTCATCTACGCCCGGCACGATCGCGGCTTCGCCCTCGTCAGCACGCGTTCCCCGAACGTACAGCGCATGTATTTCCAGTGCGATCCGAAAGAATCCGTTGCAGCGTGGTCCGATGACCGCATCTGGTCCGAACTTCACGCTCGCGTCGATACCTCCGATGGCTGGCAGATCACGGAAGGCCGGATCTTCCAGAAGAACATCGTGGGCATGCGCAGCTTCGTCTCCACGCCGATGCAATCCGGCAAGCTGTTCCTCGCCGGCGATGCCGCGCACATCGTGCCGCCTACTGGCGCCAAAGGCATGAACCTGGCAGTGTCCGACGTGCGCGTGCTGACCGCCGCCCTGAACGCGTATTTCAAGGAAGGGGCAACCGACAAGCTGGATCGATACACGGAGACCGCGCTGAAACGCGTGTGGCGCGCGGAACATTTCTCATGGTGGATGACCCGCATGCTGCACAAGCTCGACGACACCTCGCCTTTCGAGCAACGCCTCCAGCTAGCTGAACTGGAGCACGTGACCACATCGCGCGCCGCCGCCACGGCATTAGCCGAAAACTACGTCGGCAGCGTTGCGGTTTGAGGTTCGACCTGCATGCCGGGATTTAGCGCCCGGACTGCAGGCCTGAACCGCAGGCTCACAGCACCGCGACCACCCGGACGTCGCCTTCGGCGGATGGCACGACCTGGCCGCCGACGCGCCGGAACGTGATCGACACGGTCTGCGCGCCGACTTTCAGTTCGCCGATTTCAAGCCAGTCGATGCCGTCCGGTAATTGCGGGCGGTCGATACGCACTTCGTTGCGCTCCGCGTCGATCGTGATACCCAGGCAGGCCTCCAGGATCATGAACGGGGAACCCGCCGCCCAGGCTTGCGG
>NZ_JBAUSA010001128.1:0-2986 GCF_049581465.1 Caballeronia sp.
GACTTGCGCGACATGCCGGCGAGCAGCGGCAGTCTCGCGGTATCCGGTTGCAGCTCACCAAGATGCGCGAGCAATGCGTAATTATGATCGATCACGGACTTACCGAAACCAAAACCGGGATCGAGGCAAATTCGTTCCACCGCGATACCGGCGCTCCGCAGGGTGCGAACACGCTCTGCGAAAAAATCGCGAATATCCGCAACCACATCCCGATACACAGGCTCGGCCATCTGCATGGTTTGCGGTTCGCCCAGCATATGCATCACGCACAGCCCGCACGCGCTGTCTTTCACCGCATCGAGCGCGCCGTCGCGGCGTAAGCCCCAGATATCGTTGACCATATCGGCGCCCGCACTCAAGGCCGCGCGCATCACATCTGGCTTGTAGGTGTCGATGGAAAGCGGGACATCGGCGGATCGTAACGCTTCGATTACCGGAATCACACGCCTGAGTTCTTCATCGAGTGGCACCGGGGGGGCGCCGGGACGCGTTGACTCACCGCCAATATCGATCATGTCGGCACCGTCGCGGATCATCTGTTCGGCCTGTTCCAGCGCGGCGCCTCGCGCGGCAAAACGGCCGCCGTCTGAAAAGGAGTCCGGCGTGACATTGAGAATGCCCATGATCAACGGGCGCTCAAAGCTCAGCGTGAAGCGTCCGCATTGAAGGGTTTGAGCAGCAGAGGAGCTTCCTGCCGATGTTCCTGCCGATGAAAACGAAGACCTCATATTGGGCTAGCCCAGGCTGTTGAAAGGGTAAAACGTGTGGCGCACTTAACAACGCTGGCAGCGCAAAGGTGGCGGGACCAAAGAAAAAGGGCTGGTGTGCGAACACACCAGCCCTTGTCCGGACTTCGTGACGCTTAGGCAGGAGCCGTTGCGCTACCCGGTTTCACTTCCGCACTACTATTTCCACCACCCGACGACGGATCGCTCGACGGCGGCGGCAGGTTCTTCGGCGGACGCGGCGGACGACCGCCCATGATGTCGCTGATCTGCTCGGCGTCGATGGTTTCCCATTCGAGCAGCGCCTTGGTCATGGCTTCGACCTTGTCGCGGTTGTCTTCCAGCAGCTTGCGGGCAAGACCGTACTGTTCGTCGAGAATACGGCGAATTTCGGAATCGACCTTTTGCTGCGTGGCTTCCGACACCGTCTTCGACGCCATCTTGCCGAACATGCCGTCTTGTTCCGTATCGACATAAACCATCGTGCCGAGTACATCCGACATGCCGTAACGCGTCACCATGTCGCGAGCCATCTTGGTCGCGCGCTCGAAATCGTTCGAAGCACCCGTCGACATGGAGTTGAGAAACACTTCCTCCGACGCACGCCCACCGAACAAAATGGCGATTTCCTCAAGCATTTTGTCGCGATACAGGTTCACGCGATCGTGTTCCGGCAACTGCCACGTCACGCCCAATGCCCAGCCGCGCGGCATGATCGTCACCTTATGAACCGGATCGGCGTGAGGCAGGAGCTTCGCCACCACCGCATGGCCCGACTCGTGATAAGCCGTGTTGCGACGTTCTTCTTCTCGCATCACCGCCGACTTGCGTTCCGGACCCATGAAGATCTTGTCTTTAGCGTCTTCAAAATCCGCCATTTCCACGATGCGCTTACCGCGGCGCGCCGCAAACAATGCCGCTTCGTTCACGAGGTTGGCCAGATCGGCGCCCGAGAACCCCGGCGTACCGCGAGCGATCACCGAAGCATCGACGTCATTCGAGATCGGCACCTTGCGCAGGTGGACCTTCATGATGTGCTCGCGACCGCGGATATCCGGCAAGCCGACATAGACCTGACGGTCGAAACGACCCGGACGCAGCAACGCTTTGTCCAGCACGTCGGAGCGGTTCGTCGCTGCGATCACGATCACGCCAGAGTTCGCTTCGAAGCCATCCATTTCCACGAGCATCTGATTCAACGTCTGCTCGCGTTCGTCGTTACCGCCGCCCATTCCGGCGCCACGATGACGGCCGACAGCATCGATTTCATCGATAAACACGATACACGGCGCATGCTTCTTCGCCTGCTCGAACATGTCGCGGACCCGGGCAGCGCCCACGCCTACAAACATTTCCACGAAGTCGGAACCCGAAATACTGAAGAACGGAACCTTTGCTTCGCCTGCGATAGCCCGTGCCAACAACGTCTTACCCGTACCCGGAGGCCCGACCAGCAAGACGCCGCGAGGAATTCGCCCACCCAGCTTCTGGAATTTCTGCGGATCGCGCAGGAAGTCGACGAGCTCGGACACTTCTTCCTTCGCTTCGTCACAACCGGCGACATCGGTGAAATTGATTGCGTTGTTGTTCTCGTCGATCAATCGCGCTCGCGATTTGCCGAACGAAAACGCGCCACCCTTACCGCCGCCCTGCATCTGCCGCATCATGAAGAACCAGAAACCGATGATCAGGATCGTCGGTCCGAGGTAATACAGCGCGGAAACCAGCGCGTTCGGTTCGTCATCGGCCTTGCCGCTGACCTGAACGCCGTACTTCATCAAGTCGCCGACCATCCAGATGTCGCCGGGCTGCACAATCTGGTATTTCTGGCCGTCTGCGGGAGTAACGGTGAGATTACGGCCCTGAACGGTGACAGTCTTGACTTTCCCGCTCTTCGCGTCGTCCATGAATTGCGAATACGAAACACCTTCTTGGACGCGGGGCTTGTCGAACTGCTTGAACACCGTGAACAGCACCAGTGCGATAACCAGCCACACTGCCGCCTTAGAGAACATATTGTTGTTCAAAGCACCACTCCTTCACTCATAGACGGGCGCCTACATTCGCCTTGCGGCACCACGAAAGCATTCTAATCCAGTCCGCAAGCCCCTGCTATAACCTTTGACTAGCGCGGAGATAGCTGACAGGACTGAATTTCCGGACAACTCGGGCATTTCCACCGGGTTCGAAACCCTCCGCCGGCGGTCGTACCTTCAGCAAAACTCAATCACGATGCTTGAGTTGCCTGCCCAAAATAAACG
>NZ_JBAUSA010001129.1:0-2522 GCF_049581465.1 Caballeronia sp.
CCACGCATGTCTGCTGGGCGCTGCTGGCGGGCGGCGAATCGGGCATGTCGGACGATGGCGAGCCCTCCGGCACGGCCGGCCGCCCGATCCTGGAAGTGCTGCGCCATCACGAAGTAGACGGCGTGCTGGCCGCGGTGGTGCGCTACTACGGCGGCATCAAGCTCGGCGCCGGCGGTTTGGTGCGCGCTTACACCGACGCGATCGCGACCACGATGCAACTGGCGCAACGCATCGAACGGGTGCCGCTCGGCACGTTGCAAGTAGAAGTCGATTACGCCGACGAAGCCCGCGTGCGCCGCTGGGTCGAGCAGGAAGGTCATGAACTCGATGAACCGGGTTATGGCATGACCGTACGAATGTCGATCCACATGCCGCTCGCCGTGCTTGACAAGGCCACCGATTCGATTCGCGACCTGACGCACGGGCGCGCGGCCGTTGAGCAACTACCGTGAGCCTGCCATGATCCAAGTCGAGCCGCCGGTTGTTCCCTTCGTGATCGCATTGCTGCCATCCGGGCCGGTGTTTTCATCGACGATCGAGACGACCATTCTCGAAGCGGCCGCGCTCGCCGGATTGCGTTTGCCCAGCTCATGCCGCAACGGCACGTGCAGGGCGTGCCTGTGCAGGCTGATAGAAGGCCGTGTCCGATACCGGGTCGACTGGCCCGGCCTGAGCGCCGAAGAAAAGGCCGATGGCTGGATCTTGCCCTGCGTGGCGTTGCCGGAATCGGATCTGAAACTGGATCAGCCGCATTTTCTATTGGTTTCCGATGCGGACCCAACGCGACGCAAACGCGGCCGGGGCTTCTGAAAACCACTCGGCACAAAGCTCGGGTAATTCGGGATTGTCGTCATTTATCAATGACATACGATAACGTTCCCGGGCGTCGAAGCGCGCCCGATTGTTCAGGGGCCCGTATCGAACGGCTCAAAAAGTGTACAATTGCGATTCGCCCGATTTTCTGGCAAGGCCAGATTAACTGAGATATCAATGACTAAAGTCTTGTTGAAAGAGAACGAACCTTTCGACGTCGCTATGCGCCGCTTTCGTCGCACCGTCGAACGCACTGGCCTGATTCAGGAACTGAAGTCACGCATGGCTTATGAAAAGCCGACCACCGAACGCAAGCGCAAGAAAGCTGCTGCGGTCGCTCGTTTGCGCAAGCAGATCCGTCGCGCGCAGTTGCCTAAGAAAATGTATTGATGGCGTGACGTGTTTTATTGTTTTATCGGCGGCTAGTGGCTCGATTTAGTTGCGGCCAGGCGCTGAGGAAGGTTGAGCCGGGCAATCGAATCGCCAACAAGGCGAGCCCGGGCGAAACAAGCGCGAAAGCGGCGGTAATCGCAGCGTTCGTGGCGATCTAAAGGCCAGACGCGAAGAATCAGCAGGTGTGATTCGTACTCCCCAATGCGGAGCGCCACTACACGGCTCACTGATCTGCCCCATGAGCACGCTCGCTGCGCGGCCCGACAAGCGCCAAGGTATCAAAGAATTCAGAAAGCCCGCACGATAAACATCGTGCGGGCTTTTTTCGCTTGGCGCTCATGCGTTACATCACGGTCGACCGCGCGCCCAGCCGTAAACGCATAAAGCCCGGCAAGCCGGGCTTTATGCGTTTAATCCGTTGGTTGCGGGGGTAGGATTTGAACCTACGACCTTCGGGTTATGAGCCCGACGAGCTGCCAGACTGCTCCACCCCGCGAAAAAGATTATAGCGCTAACGAGCACGCGCGGTCAAACTGAATCGAAGGATATTGCAATCGGACTGCGAGGAACGCACAGCAGCCCATCAGAACGCATTCGACTTCGAACTCAGCGTATCGATATCGCCTCGGCAGGCAAACGCGCGTCGGCACTAGTACGCGCGGCGTCGACGTTGCGCTGATGTGCCCGCGACAATCGATTGAGCAGCGGCAACAAAAGGAATGCGACGACCGCCCCGCCCGCAGCAACCCAGCCGAGGGCAAAGAAGAGCTTCGTATAAAGGGGCAGCGAAACCAGTGGATCGAGATCGCCCGACGGCATGCGCGCCAGGTTGGCGACCAGACTCCCGAGATACTGCGACACCCCCGTCGCCACGAAATACGCGCCCATCATGAAGCCGCTCATGCGGGACGGCACGTAGTGCGCGATCATCGCTAGGCCGAGGCCGGACACCAGCAACTCGCCAAGCGAATACAGACCGTAGCCACCGACCATGAACCACGACGAAACGCGGCCATCGACGGCAAAACGTCCGCTTAGCGCAAACACGAAGAAGCCCAGCGCGACGACGAGAAACCCTACCGCGTATTTAGCGGCGACGGGGATATCGCGGCCACGTTGTGCCAGCCGCGTATAGGCGATGGCGAGGAACGGGCTCAGAAGCATGATCCAGAGCGGATTGAGCGCCTGGAATTGCGCGGCGCTCCAGGAAAACAGGTTGACGTTGAAGAGCGTGAACGAGGGGTCCACGTTGCGCAGCGCGAACAAGGTCAGCGACGTAGACATCTGCTGATAGAAAATAAAGAACAGGATGATCT
>NZ_JBAUSA010001130.1:0-1535 GCF_049581465.1 Caballeronia sp.
CTCGCGCTGGGTCCCGTGGTCGAGCATCTGATGATGATCTCGGGCAAATAAGCGGTCACTGATACAGAGGAAAATATGACTACTAATGTCAAACCGCAAGTGAACATACCCAACCGGGCTCCGGATAAGGCGCCGGAACCGGGGAAGAACTCCCGGTCGGCCGCCCGTTCCATGTTCGATCCGGCGATCGTGATGCCGGCGATCGCGGATTCGTTCAGGAAGCTATCGCCGCGTACGCAGTTGCGCAATCCGGTGATGTTCTGCGTGTATGTCGGCAGCATCTTGACCACGATCCTGTGGGGCGCGGCGCTTGCAGGCCAGGCTGAAGCGCCGGCCGGGTTCATTCTCGCGATCGCGCTGTGGCTGTGGTTCACCGTGCTGTTCGCTAACTTCGCCGAAGCACTGGCGGAGGGCCGTTCAAAGGCGCAGGCCGCTTCGCTGCGCAGCGCCAAGCGCGACGTGATGGCGAAGAAACTGAGCGCGGCCAATCGTAACGCTACGGTGCGGTTGACCTCGGCGTCGGAGCTTCGCAAGGGCGACGTCGTGCTGATTGAAACGGGCGACTCGGTTCCGGCTGACGGCGAAGTTATCGATGGCGTTGCGTCCGTCGATGAATCGGCGATCACCGGAGAATCGGCACCCGTGATTCGCGAATCGGGCGGCGATTTCAACGCAGTAACGGGCGGCACACGCGTGCTGTCGGACTGGATCGTGGTACGCGTGAGCGTCAATCCGGGTGAAGCGTTCCTGGACCGCATGATCGCGATGGTCGAAGGCGCCAAGCGGCAGAAGACGCCTAACGAGATCGCGCTGACGATCTTGTTGGTCGCGTTGAGCCTGGTGTTGTTGTTCGCCACCGCGACGCTGTTGCCGTTCTCGATGTTCTCGGTCGAAGCAGTCAAAGCCGGGCACGTGGTGACGATTACGGCACTGGTCGCGTTGCTGGTCTGCCTGATCCCGACGACTATCGGCGGCTTGTTGTCGGCGATTGGTGTGGCCGGGATGAGCCGCATGATGCAGGCAAACGTGATCGCGACCTCGGGCCGCGCAGTCGAAGCGGCGGGTGACGTCGACGTGCTGTTGCTTGACAAGACCGGCACGATTACGCTGGGCAATCGTCAGGCGTCGAGCTTCGTGCCGGCGGCCGGTCTCTCTGAACAAGACCTCGCCGATGCCGCGCAACTTGCGTCGCTTGCCGATGAAACGCCGGAAGGCCGCAGTATTGTCGTGCTGGCAAAGCAACGCTTCAACATTCGCCAGCGGGAAATGTCGACACTCCAGGCGACCTTCCTGGGCTTCACCGCGCAGACGCGCATGAGCGGTGTGGATTTGCCCGAGCGCGAGATCCGCAAGGGTGCGGCTGATGCGATCAAGAAGTATGTGGAGTTGAATGGCGGCCGCTATCCGCAGGATGTATCGAACGCGGTTGACGAAATCGCGCGTCGCGGCAGCACGCGGCTCGTGGTGGCCGACAAGCGACCGGAAGGCGCCCGCGTGCTCGGCGTGATCGAGTTGAAGGATATCGTCAAGGGCGG